>DASXQD010000155.1:0-12790 GCA_036493195.1 Gemmatimonadaceae bacterium
GAGCAGCTCTTGCTTCCGCCGCGGGCGCGGCTGCTGGTACTCGACGGTGTTCAGGACCCCGGAAACGCCGGCTCGATGCTTCGCACCGCAGCGGCGCTCGGTGCGTCCGCCACGCTCGCCGCTCCCGGAACCGTTGACCTCTGGAACGCCAAGGTCGTCCGTAGCGCAATGGGTGCTCTCTTCCACTATCCCGCACTCCCGGTCTCCTGGGACGCGCTCGATTCGCTGCTCGCCAGCAAAGACATCCCGCTATGGGGTGCGGATGCGGCCGGGCAGCCGGTCGAAACGATCGCGCCGCCCACGTCCGTCGCGCTGGCGGTAGGCAATGAAGGCGCGGGACTCTCGGCTGAAGCGCGCGCGCGCTGTGAGCGGCTCGTCGGCATCTCGATCGAGCCGCGAATCGAGTCGCTCAACGTATCCGTCGCCGCCGGCATTCTCCTGCACCATTTCCGCGAGTGATCGATCCGCAAGTGTCCGAAGCGTTCGCTCCCTTCGGATCCTGGTATTTCCCGTCGATCGCGTTTCTCTTCGGCGCCTGCATAGGCTCCTTCCTGAACGTGTGTGTCAGCCGGTGGCCCGCCGAGCAGTCGGTGGTGCGGCCGCGCTCGCGATGTCCGAAGTGCGGTCACGAGATTCCGTGGTACGAGAACATTCCCCTCGTGAGCTGGCTCGCGCTGCGGGCGCGATGCAGCGGATGCCGGAACCCCATCTCGGCGGTGTATCCGCTCCTCGAGCTGGTCGTTGCGCTCGGCTGGCTGGCTTGCGTGCTCCAGTTTGGCCCGACATTCACGGCGCTTCGTGTCGCCGCGTTCGGCACCGTGCTGCTCGGAATCATGATCACCGATGCCACCGATTATGTCATTCCGGATGGCTTCACGGTATTCGGCTTCTTCTTCGCACTCGTGACCGCAGGCGCCGGAACGCTGCTCGGTGAAACTCTTCCGTTCGCCACGCTGTATGATTCAGTATTGGGAGCGTGCGTTGGTGCTGGTGCCATCGCGATCATCGGCTGGCTCGGCGAGCTCGCGCTCAAGAAGGAGGCGATGGGTTTTGGCGACGTCACGCTCATGGCGATGGTGGGCGCGTTTCTTGGCCCTGGGCGCACGCTGCTGACAATTTTCATCGGCGCATTTCTCGGGGCGGTTGGCTTTCTCGCAATCGTCTATCCAATCGGCTGGATGCGCTCTCGCAAGGCCGGAGTTCCTTTTGCGCCGCCGCTCGTTCCGTTCGGGGTGTTTCTCGCGCCCGCTGCACTGGTTGCCCTTCTTTGGGGGAGACAGATGATGGACTGGTACGCTCACGACGTGCTCGGCCTGTGAACTTCGGCGACATGCTGCGCTCCAGCGCGGACTCGCTGTCCCGCTTCACGCGCGACCTCACGAGTGAGGCGCGTGCGGGACGGCTCGAGCCCGTTCGCTGCCGCGATAACGAGATCGCGCGAGTGATCGACATCCTGCTCCGCCAGGGCAAGAACAATCCCGCGCTCGTGGGCGCCGCCGGCACGGGCAAGACGGCGATCGCCGAAGGGTTCGCGCAGCGCATCGCGGCGGGGACCGTGCCGTTCGCGCTGCGCGATGCGCGCGTGCTCGCGCTCGATCATGCGGGACTGCTCGCGGGCACGATGTACCGCGGTCAATACGAGGAGCGGCTCACCGCCATCGTGAATGCGTGCTCCGAGGATTCGCGGATCATTCTGTTCATCGATGAGCTGCACAACCTCATCGGCCAGGGCGCGGCCATGGGCGTGGCGATGGATGCGGCGAACATGCTCAAGCCTGCGCTCGTGCGCGGCGAGTTCCGCGTCATCGGCGCGACCACTGATGACGAATACCAGCGCTGGGTGCTCGGCGACCCGGCGCTCGAGCGGCGCTTCCAGAAGATCTCGGTAACCGAGCTGTCGGCGGCAGACACCTTGGCGATTCTGCAGGCGCGGCGCGAGCGGCTCGAGCGGCACCACAATGTCGCGATTGCGGATGACGCGCTCACGGCATCGGTGACGCTCACCGACCGCTATGTCACCGATCGCGTTCGTCCGGATCGCGCGATCGACGCGCTCGATGAGGCGTGCGCGCATGCACAGGCCGTGGCCACGTACTCCAGGGAGACCGAGACGCTCATCCGCGAGCGGCTCGCGCTGCTGCGCAATACCGAGCAGGTGAGCGCGCCGCAGCCGCGCGAGCGAGCCGCCGCTCCGGAAGCGGAGGAGCTCACGCCGGATGAGACGCTCGAGAAGATGGCGCGGTCGGGGCTTGCGGCGCTCGAGCGATTCGGGCTCGAGCTCGAGGCAGCGTTCACCGGTGCGCCCGCGCCAGCTCCGGCCGCCGCGGCCTCTCCGGCCGAAGCTCCGTCCGCGACTCCGCCTCGCGCAGCCGCGCCTCCGTTCAACGGCGCGCCGAATGGCGCTCGGCTCGCCTCCGTGGAGAGCGAGCTGCAGCGGCGCCTGGTGGAAGAGGGGCTCGTCGTGCGCGCGCCCGACATCGCGCGCGTCGTCGCCGTCGCAACCGGACGAACGGTCGAATGGCCATGACACGACGCGTGGCTCGCAGCGCGTCCGGCGCACTGCTCGCCTTGATCGCAATGCTCACCATGGGCTGCCCGAGCCGCGAGAAGGTTGCGGCGCAGGGGCCCTATGCGAGCGACGTCGCCGATGCCATCCCCAAGATCGAGAAGGTGACGGGGCTCAAGTTCAAGAAGCAGCCAGTGCTGCAGCGTCGCACGAAGGAACAGGTCCACGATTTTCTCGTGAAGCAGTTCGAGGACGAGCGCTCGCAGGCCGATCTCAACGCGCAGCAGATCCTTCTCAAGCGGCTCGGACTCGTCCCCGAAAATTTCGACTTGCGCTCGCTCATGCTCGATCTTCTCACCGAGCAGATTGTCGGTTTCTACGATCCCGGAACGAAGGTGCTCTACGTGATCGACGGTGCGAAGCCGCAGGATGCCGCCTTCGTGGTGGAGCACGAGCTCGTGCATGCGCTGCAGGACCAGTACACGAACATCGACTCGCTGCTGCACATGAAGGGCGACGATGATCGCGTGCTCGCCGCACAGTCGGTGATGGAAGGCCAGGCGACGCTCGTCCCGATTCAGTCGATGCTCGGTCCCGCCGCCGGTCTGCCCGGCGGCTGGGACAAGGTGCGCGAACTCATTCGCGAGAATCAGGGCTCGATGCCGAAGTTCGCCGCAGCGCCGCAGATCCTGCAGGAGACGCTCCTCTTTCCGTACTTGAGTGGAGCGGAGTTCATGCGGAGGTATCAGGATCAGGGCCACTCGGGAATGCCGCTTGGCCGCGACATGCCGGTGTCGTCGACCCAGATCATGCATGCCGACGCGTACTTCGGTGCGCATCGGGAGCAGCCGGTGGCCATCACGCTTCCGGCTCCGCAGGGCGCGACGAGCGACTATCAGAACGACATGGGCGAGTTCGAAACGCGCGTCTTTCTCTTCCAGCATCTCAAGGATCAGAACACATCCATTCTTTCGGCGGACGGGTGGGCAGGCGATCGCTACATGATCCTCCACACGCCGCATGGCGATGGGCTCGCGTGGGTGACGGTGTGGCGATCGGCTGTGGACGCCGGCGAGTTCAGGACGGCGATGCAGAAGGTTTTCACCGCTCGCTTTCCGAAGGTTCAGGCTACCGAAGGCGCGCAAGGAACGCATCTCGTGGCCGACAAGCGCTCGATGGTGCTCAGCGGCGGCGATGTGGGCGGGCACGCGGTGGTGATGTACGTCGATGTGCCGGAAGGCGAGCGAACGAACGTGCTCGACCTTTCGAAGATTCAGATCAGGTAGAGATTCGGGGGCCTTCCGAGCTAGCTGATTATCCGCCCCAGCAGTAGCCCGAGCACCGCGAACATGGTGACGACCGCGCACGCGGTGCCGATCGCGGCCGCGAGCCATTGCGCGGCGCTCATCGCGTGATCGTAGCGCGTGCTGCGCGGCGTCTCTCGCTCGGCCGTCGCGCGCTCCAGAATTCCCCACACCCCGAATGCTCCCGCAGCGACGAGCGGAAGCGCGAACGCCCACCAGGCGGGCCGCATCGCGATGAGCGCGACTGCTGCAAGGCCTCCGACTCCGGCGAGCGAGGCGAGCACTGCATCCGACGAACGGCGCGCCTTCCCGGCGAGCATCGCAAATAGCGACGGCGGTTCAGTTCCAACGCTGTTCGGATCGACGGAAGCGATCATGACTGCACCTGCTGGACACGAATCAAACCAACATGACGAATCGAACTGGTGCGCGGGGATGGCGCGATTCGCGTGGGCGAGCGTTAGTTCTTTGGTTGGCAGCTGATGCAGGTCACGTAGGATAGTTCGATGCGAGGCGAGGGCCCTCGACCCTGTAGTTTCCAGTCAAAGATCAGTTGCCTTTTCCGGTGGCTTTGGCAGCCACAGCGCCCGGATTGTACTGATTCGATTCGTCGTAATGGTTGGATTCGTGCTCGCCGTTCGACTCCCTCACGTACTCTCTACCGCCCCATGACCTGCGAAAACGTATAGATCGCGAGTCCTACCAGTCCCCCCACGATCGTGCCGTTGATGCGAATGAACTGCAGATCCTTGCCGATCGCAAGCTCCACGCGATCCGAGGTCACCGTCGGATCCCACGACGTGACCGTCTGCGCGATCAGATCGGCAACTTCGCCCTGGTAGCGATCCACGAGGTGGCCGGCCACTTCCGCGATCAGCGCATCCAGGCGCGCCAGCAATGCTTCATCACGCGACACCGCCTCCCCCAGCGACACGAGACCACGCTCGATCGCGGACGGCGCGAACGCATTCGGCGCCTCTGCGTACCGGAAGAGCGCCGCTTTCGCATCCTCCCAGATCGACGCGGAGAAATTGCGCACCGCCTCCGCGTCGAGAATTTCCGACTTGATCCGTTCGGCGCGCGCGCGCACCTCCGGGCTCTCCTTCAGCTTGCGAACGAACTCCGCGAGCGCATCGTCGAAGCGGCGGCGAAGCGGGTGGTTTGGATCGTCGCGCACCTCGGCGAGCGTGTTGTCGAGGCCCGTCACGATCTTTTTGTGGATTTTATCGTCGACCACGCCGGGCACCCACCATGGGCTTTCCTCCTCGATGCGGTCCCGGATCAGCTCCTGATTCTGATCGACCGCGCGTGCGAGCAGCGCGATCGCCTCATCGAGCAGCTCCTGGTGCCGGTCGCCGGCGGTGATGAGCGTCAGCATCTGGCCGAGCAGCGGCGCGACCTCCGTTTTCCGGATGCGCTCCACGAGCACGCGGTCGATCATCTCCTGCACGTCGTCGTCGGCCATCATCCGCGCGCCACTCGCCAGCGCGCGCGCGGCGTGATGCGCGAGCGTGCGGCTGTTCTCGGGCTCAGCCAGCCATTTCGCGAGATGCGCCGAGATGTGCAGCGTCTCGAGCTTCGCCGCGAGCACATCGCGACTCAGGAAGTGCCGCGACACGAAACTGCCGAGGCTGCGACCTATCTGATTCTTCCGAGCGGCGACAATCGCCGTGTGTGGGATCGGAATCCCGAGCGGATGGCGGAATAGCGCCGTCACCGCGAACCAGTCGGCGACTCCGCCGATCATCGACGCCTCCGCGGTCGCGCGCACGTACGCGAGCCACGGGTAACGCGCTATCAGGAGCAGGCTCACCACCCACACCGCGGTCGCGAGCAGAAGGAGCCCGCTCGCGCGTCGCTTCATCCGCGCGAGGTTCCTACGCTTCGTTTCCTCGTCCAGCGGCGGAAGCGGCGCGCTTACCGCGAGGACGGGACGAACGGCCAGGTCAGTCACCGGTCTCGATCGGCACCGACCGCTCGGCGTCGCTGCCGCGGCGTTCCTGCTCCGATTCGGGCATCGCCACCGGCGGCATGTCCGCCGGCGATGAGCTCACGGCGGGAAGCATCGCGAGTCGCAGCACCTCGTCCATCGTCGCGACGAACGTGAAGACCATGTTCTTGCGCACTTCAGCCGGAATCTCGCGCAGATCCTTCTCGTTCATCTTCGGCATGATCACTTCGCGGAGCCCGGCACGATATGCGGCGAGCACTTTCTCCTTCACGCCGCCGATCTCGAGCACCTTTCCGCGGAGCGTCACTTCGCCCGTCATCGCCACGTCACGCCGCACCGGACGCTCACTCAGCGTGCTCGCGATCGCCAGCGTCACCGTGATGCCTGCGCTCGGTCCGTCCTTCGGAATCGCGCCCGCCGGCAGATGGATGTGCAGGTCGAAATCGCGGAACATCCGATCGTCGATGGCGATCTGCCCCGCGCGCGAGCGGACGTAGGAGTACGCCGCGTCGACTGACTCGCGCATCACGTCGCCGAGCTGTCCCGTCACGATCAACCGTCCGGTACCGGGCATCTTGAGCGCCTCGATGGTCATCAGCTCGCCGCCCGTTGCCGTCCACGCGAGCCCCGTGGGTGCGCCGATCTCCGGCTCCTTTTCGGCCTCATCGCGTGAATAGCGGGCCACGCCCAGAATTTCATCGACCATCTTCTGGTCGACGATCCATGCGCCCTCCTCATCCTTGGCCTTGCGATGCGCGCGCTTGCGCATGATCGCCTCGATGTTGCGCGAGAATCCCCGCAGCCCCGCCTCGCGCGAGTAGCCGCTCGAGATCAGGCTCAGCATCTCGTCCGTGAACTGCAGGTCGAGATCCGTGATCCCCGTCTCCTCGAAGAGCTTGGGAAGCAGGTAGCGCCACGCGATCTCGACCTTCTCCTCGATCGTGTAGCCGGCGATGCGGATGACTTCCATTCGATCGCGAAGCGGCGCAGGAATGTCGAACAAATTGTTCGCCGTGCAGATGAACAGCGCGCTCGAGAGATCGAACGGCAGATTCAGATAGTGGTCGACGAACGTGTTGTTCTGCGAAGGGTCGAGCACTTCGAGCATCGCCGCCGTCGGATCGCCGCTCATGCCGCCATGCGTCATCTTGTCGATCTCGTCGATCATGAGCACCGGGTCCTTCACGCCCACGCGCCGGAGCGCCTGCAGGAGCAACCCGGGCATCGCGCCGACATACGTGCGCCGATGTCCGCGTATCTCCGCCTCATCGCGCACGCCGCCCACGGAGATGCGATAGAACTCGCGCCCGATCGAGATCGCGATGGCTTCGCCGAGCGAGGTCTTTCCGGTGCCCGGAGGTCCGACGAAGCAGAGAATCGGGCCGTGTGTTCCGCCACCCTTGAGCTTGCGCACGGCCAGATACTCGAGAATGCGCTCCTTCGCCTCGCCGAGTCCGTAGTGCCGAACGTCGAGCGACTCCTGCACCTTCTGCAGCTCGATCTGCTCCGTGCCCGACTTCTTGTTCCAGGGCAGCGCGATGATCCAGTCGAGATACGTTCGGATCACCTGGTACTCGCTCATGGCCGGCGAGAGCATGCGCATGCGCTCCGTCTCGCGCCGCGCCTCCTGCAATACCTTCTCGGGGAGATTGGCCTCCTCGATCTTCTTCAACAGGTCGACCGCTTCCTTCTCACTCGGCTCCGTCTCCCCGAGCTCCGCCTGAATCGCGCGCAGCTGCTGGCGCAGGTAAAACTCGCGCTGGTGCTGCTCGATCTTCTGCTCTGTCTGACGCTTGATGTCCTCCATCACGCGCGCCCGCTGAACCTCGCGCTCGAGGCGCGTGAGCACGAAGCGAATGCGCTCGCCGATGTCGAGGCGCTGGATCACCTCGTCCTTGTCGCTGATGCGGAAGTTCATGTTCGTGGCCGCGAGGTCGGCAAAGCGCCCCGGGTCGGACATGTTCATCTTGAGGATGGCCGGCACCTCGTCCGGGATGCGATCCACCAGCTCCGCGAGCGTCTCGGCCGAGTTCACGAGGCGCGCCATCAGCTCTTCACCCTGGATCGGATCGAGCGGCGTCTCGGGTGCGGGCCGGATGCGAGCGATGGGATACGGCTCGCGCTGCTCGACTCCCTCGATGATGATCCGCCTCAGTCCCTGGAGTGTGATCTGCACCGTGTCGCCGGGCAGATTGATGCGCTCGTGCACCCGGGCCGCCACGCCCACGCGGCCTACGAAGGCGGAGGGATCGATCGTCTCGTCGTGATCTCCGCTGGCGACCACGAGGCCAACGATGAGCCCGGCTTCGTCGTGGGAACGGATGATCGAGAGGTTCTCGGGGGCGCCCATCTGGACCGCGATGGTGCCGAGCGGGTAAACGATCGTCGACCTCAACGCCATGAGCGGGAGGGTCGGCGGAAGCTCGGACTTGAGGATCTCTTCCTTGCGCTGTGCTCGGGCCATGGACGTCGGGTGGGGGGGAACTTGGCTGGGGCAAGGGTGCTCGGATTGCCCTAAATACTAATCACGCATATGTTTAAAGGCTATGTTCGATGAACTGAGCGAAAAGCTCGACGCCGTATTCGCGCGCCTCAGAGGCCGCGGAGTGCTGACGGAAGCCGATATCAAGGAAGGGATGCGCGAGGTTCGTCGCGTCCTCCTGGAGGCCGACGTCAATTTTCAGCTTACCCGCGAGTTCCTCGAGCGCGTCGAGCAGAAAGCAGCCGGAGTTGCGGCCCTCCGGAGCGTGTCCCCCGGACAGCAGCTAGTCAAGATCGTCCACGACGAGCTGGCCAGCATGCTGGGCGAGAAACGCGAAGGGCTGCGGATCGGCACCGTCCCGCCAGGCATCGTGCTGATGGTGGGACTGCAAGGCTCGGGGAAGACGACCACCGCAGCGAAATTGGCACGCAAGCTCAAGGCGGAGGGGAAGCCGCCGCGGCTGATCGCTGCAGACGTGTACCGGCCGGCCGCGATCGATCAGCTGGAGACGCTCTCGAAGCAGGTGGACGTACCCGTCTACCTCGATCGCGACAGCAAGGACGTGGTGAAGATCGCGAAGCGCGGCATCGAGGAAGCACGTCGCGGGCGCGATCGCGTCGTGATCGTCGACACCGCTGGCCGGCTGCAGATCGATGACGAGATGATGAACGAGCTTCGACGCCTGAAGGAGGCGGTGAAGCCGGACGAGATCCTCTTCGTCGCCGACGGCATGACCGGACAGGACGCCGTCAAGATCGCGAAGGGCTTCGACGATGCGCTCGGCATCACGGGCGTCGTGCTGACGAAGATGGACGGCGATGCGCGCGGTGGCGCGGCGCTCTCGATCTATGGAATCACGAAGAAGCCGATCAAGTACATCGGTGTAGGTGAGAAGATCGATGCGCTCGAGGAGTTCCACCCCGAGCGCATGGCGGGACGGATTCTCCAGATGGGAGACATCGTCTCGCTCGTCGAGAAGGCGCAGGAATCGTTCGATGAGGAGGAGGCGCGCAAGCTCGAGAAGAAGGTGAAGAAGGAGGGGCTCGATCTCGAGGACTTCCTCACGAGCATGAAGCAGATGCAGAGGCTTGGTCCGCTCGAGGGCGTGCTCAAGCTGCTGCCGGGCGTGAACGCGAAGATGCTCAAGCAGGCGAATCTCGATCCGAAGCGCATGAAGCACATCGAAGCGATCGTGCTCTCGATGACGAAGGAAGAGCGCAAGAATCCCGGAATTCTCACGGGCTCTCGGCGTGCCCGGATCTCGAAGGGGTGCGGCCGCCCGGTGAGCGAGGTAAATCGGCTGCTCGAGCAGTTCCGCGAGATGCAGAAAATGATGAAAAAGATGGGAAAGGGTGGCGGACGGATGGGTTTTCCGGGAATGCCGCCGGGCATGATGCCGCCGCGAATGGGCGGCCGCTGAATTAGCTTTTCGCACCGCCGTAGCACCACCGGGTGCGCACCGGACATTCCGGATCGCGCGATGAGCCCGCGTTTCAGGACACACTCTGCTGGAGACATCGAATGGTCAAGATTCGCCTGCGCCGCGTTGGACGTAAGAAGCTGCCCGTCTATCGCATCGTGATCGCCGACGCCACGAGCCCGCGCGACGGCCGCTTCATCGAGCTCATTGGCCAGTACAATCCGCGTCTCGCAGAGGGTGGCTTGAAGGTGGATGCGGATCGCGCGAGCTACTGGCTGAGCGTTGGGGCGCAGCCAACGGACACCGTTCGTTCGCTGCTCAGAAAGGCGGGGGTCTTGAAGGCGCGTCACGAGGCGCGCGTCGCGGCGAAGCGCAGCGGGAGCGCCGTTCCCGTGAGCGAGAACGCCTCGGCGTAGCATGCCGTCGCCCGAATGGGTCATCGTCGGGCGATTGAGGAAGTCGCACGGGCTCCGCGGCGAGATCATCGTGGAGCCGATCACAGACGCGCCGGCCGAGGTATTTTCGGCCGGCCGCGTGCTTTTCGCGGGTGATGCCGCCGGCGACCCCCTTCCCGATCCGCCGGAGCTCACCGTCCGCGAGACGCGCCCGCACATGAATGGGCTGCTCGCGGTGCGCTTCGAGGAAATGCGTGATCGCGACGAGGCGTCGCGCTGGACCAATCGCTATCTGCTGGTGCCGGCCTCGCAGTTGGAGCCGCCCGCTGAGGGAGAGGTCTATCTCCACGAGCTGGAGGGGATGCGAGTAGTGCTCGAGTCGGGGGAGCACGTTGGAACCGTGGCGAGCGTGTTCGAGCTGCCGCAGGGGCTCGCGCTCGATGTGAAGCGCGAGTCGGGCACCGTGCTGATTCCGTTCAACTCGGTCTTCATTCACGAGATCAGGCGCGCCGAACGAATCGTAGTGATCGCGCCTCCTCCGGGGCTGCTCGACTGATGCTTCGCGTCTCGATCGTCACGATCTTCCCCGATTTCTTCGCCGCTCCACTCGCGCTCAGCATCCCAGCTCGCGCCGCGGCGGCGGGAAGCGTGTCCTACAACGTGATCGACCTGCGCGCGTTCACGCACGATCGTCACCGAACGGTGGATGACTATCCGTTCGGCGGCGGGGCGGGGATGGTGATGAAGCCGGAGCCCTTCTTCGAGGCGGTGGACTCGATCGGCGCGAAGGCGCCGATCGTGCTCGTCTCCGCTCGCGGGCGCGCGCTCACGCAGGCGGATGTGGTGCGCTACGCCTCGGGCGAGGAGCTCACGATTCTGTGTGGGCACTACAAGGACGTTGACCAGCGCGTGGCAGAGCATCTGGCAACCGAGGAGATCTCACTCGGCGATTTCGTGTTGAGCGGCGGCGAGACTGCGGCGTTGGCGATCGTCGATGCAACGGCGCGACTACTTCCCGGAGCGATGTCCGATCTGGAGAGCGCGCGCACCGATTCGTTCTGGGACGGGAGCGAGCTGAGTGCGCCGAGCTATACGAGGCCGGCGGAGTATCGGGGGCAGCGAGTTCCCGACGTGCTCATGTCGGGCGACCACCGGCGAATTGCCGAGTGGCGAGCGGCGGAAGCGGCACGGCTGTCCAGAGCGCGCGCGAAGCGCGGCGAGTAGGCCCCAAGAGCGCGCGCGACGCGCGGCGAATAGGCCATAGTCGGAGGCAGTCTTCGCGCGTGTTGCGGGGCGTAGGCTGGCCAATGCGGATGATGTTTTACTCATGTGGATGGTCACCCGTCTACCAAGCGAATGTGACTGAGCGTAGAACATCTGTTCTTGTCTGGCCGCTCAGTCAGAGTCGACTCCAGGGGCATTCCGCACGCTGTTGCTGTGATCTGGATGGTAGTACCCTGGGTCCGGCGCCGATACCGCCGGATTCCGGAGTCCAGCAGTCCCGCGCTCGCATTCTCAGTCATGCGAGCGTGTCCGTCATCCGATGTTCCACTTGTTGTCGCACGGTTACTGAGCCGCTGGTTTAGTGACGAGGGCAAAACCGTCGAAAGACGGTGACGCAAAGCTACGAGGCTACCGCATCCTCTGAGATGCCAAGCTAGTCGGGCTGTCGCGCGGACCCTTATTTCAAGGAGTCCCACGATGAAACGCCTCCTCGCCGGATGCTGTGGCATCCTGTCAGTCGCTGCATGCACTGATGCCACCGCTCCGAAAGCATCTCCACCAGCCGCTGCCTCCCGTGCTGCAGCGCCCGTCGTATCCGGCGACGTCTGGGCGGGCCATTACATCGTCGTTCTGAAATCCAGCGCGCCTTCCTCCGAGGCGCTCGTGCATCGTCATTCGCTGAGCAAGGCGCTCACGATGGACCAGCACTTCGGAACCGTCCTCCACGGCTTCTCCGCCGCCGTCACCGATGAAGATGCAGACAGCCTGCGCAACGATCCCGACGTCGAGAGCGTCGTCCAGGATCGCTTCGTTCACCAGCTCGGAACGGAAACCGGCATGGGCTGGGCGCTCGATCGCCTCGACCAGCACTCCATCCCGCTGAACGGCGCCTTCGCGTACGGCGCAACCGGAGCCGGGGTGAACATCTACGTGGTCGATGGCGGCATTCGGTACACCCACACCGAGTTCGGCGGCCGCGCCCACTTCGCCTTCGACGCGTTTGGCGGCAACGGATCGGACTGCAACGGACACGGCACCGGAGTCGCCGGCGCGGCCGCTGGCAAAGTCCATGGCGTGGCGAAGGCAGCCACCATCTGGTCGGTTCGCGTCTTCCCGTGCAGCGGCACGACCACCCTGTCCACGATTCTCGCCGGCGTTGATTGGGTGACCGCGCACCACAGGTCGCCCGCAGTCGCGAATCTGAGCCTTGGCGCCGCCGCGGCCCCGATCCTCGACACGGCTGTCGCTCGCTCGATTCGTTCGGGCGTCACGTACGTCACCGCCGCGGGAAACAACGGCGGCAATGCGTGCCTGATGTCACCGGGCAAGCTGAGTACCGTGATCAACGTGGGCGCAACCAGTTCGTCCGACGCGCGGGCGTCCTGGTCCAACTACGGCAGCTGTGTCAGCATGTTCGCGCCGGGCGTGTCCGTGCCTGCGGCCGACTACTACTCCGATACCTACATTTCGAACTGGAACGGCACGTCGTTCGCCGCTCCGATGGCGTC
>DASXQD010000156.1:0-2731 GCA_036493195.1 Gemmatimonadaceae bacterium
GTCTGATCGCCGAGCAGCTCCTGCTGCACGCCCTGCTTGTCGCGGAACCACTCTTCGAGCGCGAGGCCGATCGCGTCCGGCATCGAGAGCACCTTGTTCGGCCCGAGCCCGACCGCACGATCCGAGCTGATGCCGCGGAGCTGCCTGTGAATCTGCATGAGCGGAATGCCGGAGCGCAGCGCGAGTGAGATCAGTCGACCCACCGCCTCCGCGTCGGCCATCGCCGCTCCTCCCGCCTTGCCGAGCGTGACGAACACTTCGAAGGGCTGCCCGCGATCGTCTTCGGTGATGTGCACGAACATCACGCCGAGCGGCGTCTCCTTGCGGATTGATGTCGAGCGGAGCTTGTCCGGGCGCGAGCGTTTGGCGCGGCGCTGCAGGTTTTCCGCCTCACTCTCGTACAGCGCGCGCTTGAGCCGCTCGATCTCCGCATTTGTCTCGGCCAGCGTGCCGTGCAGCTCGCCGAGCTCGCGCTTCGAATCCGCCGAGCCATCGCGCGCGGCGGCCGCGTGCTCCGTGGCACCCGTGGAGAGGACCTGATTGTCGCGCGAGCCATCGCGGTACACGGTGACGCCCTTGCATCCGAGCTGGTACGCGAGCTCGTAGATGGTGCGCACGTCATCCTGCGTGGCGGTGTGCGCGAAGTTCGTCGTCTTGGAGATCGCCGAGTCGCAGTGCTTCTGGAAGGCGGCCTGCATGCGGATGTGCCACTCGGGCGCGATCTGATTCGCGGTGACGAACACGTGCTGCCAACGCGCAGGAATTTCGTTGTGCTCCACCGAGCCGGTGCGCGCGATCTTCTCGACGAGCGCCTCGCTGTACCAGCCCTCGCGCTTCGCGATCTCGACGAAATCCTCGTTCACGTCCGGCATCATCACGCCGGCCTGATTGCGCATGAACGCGACGGCGAAGAGCGGCTCGAGACCGGATGAGCATCCGGCGATGATCGAGATCGTGCCCGTGGGCGCGACGGTGGTGACGTTGCAGTTGCGAAGCATCTGCATCGGGCGCACGCGCTTTCCTTCCACATCGCGCGCGCAGGTTTCGTCGGGACCCCAGATCGAGCGCGCCCACTCCGGGAACGGCCCACGCTCGTTGGCGAGCCGCTCGCTCTCGCGCTTCGACTCGACATCCAGAAACTCCATCACCTTGCGGCCCATCTCCACGCCTTCGGGCGAATCATATGGAATCGCGAGACGCACGAGCATGTCCGCGAAGCCCATGAGGCCGAGGCCGATGCGACGGATGCGCTTGGAGAGCGAGTCGATCTCCGGCAGCGGATACTTGTTGACGTCGATGATGTTGTCGAGGAAGTGCGTGGACAGGTGGATGTCGCGCTTGAACGCGTCCCAGTCCATGCGTCCGTCGACCACGTAATACCCGACATTGATGCTGCCGAGGTTGCAGACATCGTACGGCAGCAGCGGCTGCTCGCCACAGGGATTCGTCGCCTCGTACAGCCCGAGGTGCGGCACCGGATTGAAGCGGTTCGCCTCGTCGATGTAGAAGCAGCCCGGCTCGCCCGTGCGCCACGCGCCCTCGATCATGCGGTCCCAGACCATCGTTGCATCGAGCTGGCCCGTGACGCTCTTCGAGACGGGATCGACGAGATCGTACGACTCGCCCGCGCGCAGCGCCGCGATGAACTTCGCGGTGACCGCGACGGAGATGTTGAAGTTCACGATCTGCGTGAGGTCTTCCTTGCAGGCGATGAACTCGAGGATGTCCGGATGATCGACGCGCAGGATGCCCATGTTCGCGCCGCGCCGCGTGCCGCCCTGCTTCACCGCGTCCGTGGATGCGTCGTAGAGCTTCATGAAGGAGATGGGGCCCGACGCCACACCGGTGGTGGAGCGCACCATCGATCCCTTGGGACGCAAACGCGAAAAGGAAAACCCCGTGCCGCCGCCCGACTGGTGAATGAGCGCCATCGCCCGGAGCGTGTCGTAGATCCCGGTCTGCCCGTTGGAGAGCGAATCGTCCACCGGGAGAACGAAGCACGCCGAGAGCTGTCCGAGCGGACGGCCCGCATTCATGAGTGTGGGCGAGTTGGGCTCGAACCGCCGCTCCGTCATGAGGCGGTAGAACTCGTCCGCTACCGCGCTCGTCGCCCTCTCGCTCGCGCCGTATCGCCGATCCGCCTCAGCCACCACCGTCGCGACTCGCCAGAAGAGATCCTCCGGCTGCTCGGTCGGTGCACCCGTCTTGTCCTTGACCAGGTATCGCTTCTCGAGGACAATCCGTGCGTTCTTGCTGAGGGCTGCCGGTGCGGCGGGGCGAGCGGGTTGGGGCATGGTGAACACTCCTTGTAAAACGGGGACGCTTGAGGAAGCGGAAGCAGGTCGGCGGCCTGGCGAAGACGAAGCGCGAATCAGACGAAAAAAAACGGTGTGATGGCGTGGGGGCGGACAATACGGGGGATCGTGATTCCGCGCAAGTCGTTCTGTAACTTACCATGAATCAAGGGGTTGCGCTATCCACATCACAAAGCGGCGGGCGCTCGAGGTCATCAACAATCCCTCCACAATCGACTGCGCTAACGCAAGACCCTAACCGGTTACGATCGCGCTCTTTCCGCTGTGCTCCCTCTCAACCACAAACGCCCCATGCACTTCCGGGGTAACAGCCACTTCGCCCCCACAATCTCGCGCTTCCGCTCCGTTTGAAAGCGTACCGAGCCCGCGCAGCGCGCCTTGCCTGCTTTCACGTCCCGCGCACGAATGCATGCTTC
>DASXQD010000157.1:0-3531 GCA_036493195.1 Gemmatimonadaceae bacterium
GCCCATGTGACACTGCAGATCGAAGCGGAAGATGCCCGCGCCCTCGATGAAGAACGGACGCTTCTCCTGATAGTAGGTCTCGAACGCGGAGAGATTCAGCACTGCGGGATCGGATTCGACCTGCCCGAAGTCCGGGTTCACTGTTGCATCGAGCGTGAAGTTCGATGTGACCCCGTACTTGATGTCGGCGCCGCCCGTGAGCTGCTGCTGGTGACCATACACGAGCGCCTGTGTGGTGGTGGTCACGTTCTTCGTCACCGCGTACGGCATGATCTCGAGGTGCCGCGGTGCTCCGAGCCCCTCGATGCCGGTGAGCTCTCCGAACTGCGACGCGATGCCCGTGCGGTCGCGGCGAATCTGTGGCCAACTGTCGCGCTCATTGAGGCGCGCGATGTCGCGCACGACACCGAAGCCGAAGACGTGGCTCGCGCCGCGCGGAAACCGCAGCTGACTGAACGGCACCCGATACTCTGCGACCCACCCCTGCGCATCGATGGCGGTTGCGACATCCCACACGCCATCCCAGGAGGGATCCTCCTGCGAGTCGTTGAAGGTGTAGAAGTCGCTCTTGACGCCCTTTGGATTCACGGCGAGCTCGTACCCGGTGCGCCGATCGTGATACGAATCGATCATGATCTTCACTCGGTCCGACGGAGTGGCCACATCCCGGCGGCTGAGGAACGCGCGGATACTGTCCGGGTGCGGATCGTACATCCGGACGAGCACGTAGAGGAACCGGTCGTCGAACGCGACCTTGACCGACGTGCGAAAGGTGGCGGCGCTGCCGCTCGCCGGTGAGAATTGCTGAAAGGCCGTGATCTCGGGCGCAGTGCGCCAGATCGCGTCGTCATCCTTGCCGTCGAGCACCGGGGGCGCGGGCGCTCGAATCGCGACCGCGTTGGCGGTGGTGCCCGGGTGCGCCTCGCGCGGATGCGCGCGAGGCGGCGTAAGCGATTGCGCGTGCAGAAGTTGCGCATGCAGCGCGAGCAGCGCGGCGAGCGTGAGGATCGAGCGATTCAGCAGCGACGCGAGCGCCACGCGTGTTCCGAGGTTGGGGGCGAGCTGTTTCGAGGTGAAGCGGCCGTCCTCGATCTGCTCTGCAGCACGTGCGTTGAGCTCGAGAATGGAGCCGGTAAAGATAGACGTTTCAGGGGCAACTGCGCACGCATCGGACGGTCGAACCAGCTCTTTGGAAACGGCTGATCCGGCCGCGATCTCCCGGCCTATACTACGATCGCGGGCTCCGGTCGCGAAGCCTTCTGGTCGGGCGCCATCCCGCTCGGCGCCGGCTCCGGCGTGCGAATGATCCCGCGCTCCAGCCACTCGTACTCGCCCTCGAGCACGTGCTGCGACAGGCGATAGAGCGCGGCGTCGTTGCGGCCGAAGAGATTGTCGAAGTGCGACGCGATCCGCATGCGCGACTCGCGGCAGAACAGATCGGCGAGATCCGTGGCATTGGTGTTACCCGTCTTCGCGAGCATGTGCGCGCGCGTGCACGCCGCGCTCATCGCGAACAGCTCCGCGCCAATGTCCACCGCGCGGAAGAGCACCATCTGCCGCCGCTCGAGCTTCGGACCGAGCCTCACCATCGCGTGGAAGATCGCGCGTCCGAGCTTCCGCGTGGTCCCGTCGACGAAGCGGAGATGGCCGGACAGCGGACCGAACTCGCCGTACCCCTTCAGATTTGCCATCCATCGCGTGGTGTACCAGGCCGGATAGAACTTCGCGGAGCGGACGAATGCTGCCCACTTCTCCTTCCGCGACGCCTTCGGATTGACGACGTCGAACGCCGTCTTGAAGTGATGGTCCACCGCCTCGCGCGCGATGAACAACCGCATGATCTCCGATGAGCCCTCGAAGATGAGATTGATGCGGAAGTCGCGCATCGCGCGCTCCACAGGAATCGGTGCCTCGCCGCGCGCCTTGAGCGAGTCCGCCGTCTCGTAGCCGCGGCCTCCGCGGATCTGCAGTGCGTCGTCCACGATCCGCCATCCCGCTTCCGTATTCCACAGCTTGGCGATCGCCGCCTCGAGGCGGATGTCGTAGCCGCCGCGATCCGCCATCGCGCTCGCCAGCTCGGCGATCGATTCCATTGCGAACGTGTTGGCCGCCATGTGCGCGATCTTCTGCGCGATCGCCTCATGCTTGCCGATCGGCTGCCCCCACTGCACACGATCGTTCCCCCACTCCCGCACGACCTGCAGCATCGCCTTGGCGCCGTAGGCAGCGCTCGCCGGCAACGTGAGCCGACCCGTGTTGAGCGTCACGAGCGCGAGCTTCAGTCCCTTCCCTTCGCCCCAGAGGATGTTCTCCTTCGGCACGCGCACGTTGTTGAAGCGGATCACGCCGTTCTCGATCGCCTTGAGCCCCATGAAGCGCGAGCGATGCACGATCTCCACTCCGGGCCAGCTCGTCTCGACGATGAATGCCGTGATCTGTTTTTTCGCCTTCCCGTTCACGGTCGCATCCGGCGTGCGCGCCATCACCAGCATCAGCTCGGCGCGAGTGCCGTTGGTGCACCACAATTTCGTGCCGTTGAGAACGTAGTGCGTGCCATCCTCGCTGATTTTCGCGCTCGTGCGCATGTTCGCCGGATCGCTTCCCGCGTCGGTTTCCGTGAGCGCGAACGCCGAGATCGCGCCCTTCGCGAGGCGCGGGAAGTATTTCTTCTTCTGCGCATCGGTGCCGAAGAGCTTGAGCGGCTGCGGCAGCCCGATCGACTGGTGCGCGGAGAGGAGCGCGGTGAGTGAGCCGTCCTTCGACGTGACCATCCCGATTGCACGGATGTAGCTCACCTGCGAGAGACCAAGGCCGCCGTAGGCGCGCGGAATCTTGATGCCGAATGCACCGATGTCGCGGAATTTCTGAACGACCTCTTCGGGGATGTGGCCGTCACGATCGATCGCGTCGGAGTCCACCGAATCGAGTACCGCGCGGAGCTTCTCCATGAACGGGCGCGCATTCTCCGCCTCGTCCTCGTTCTCGGGAGGGAACGGATTGATCAGATCGAGACGAAAGCGACCCAGAAAGAGCTCGCGGAGGAAGCTGGGCTCGACCCAGTCGCTTTCACGCGCGGCTTCCGCGACATCGCGCGCTTCCTGCTCCGACGCCAGCTCCTCTGTGTCCTTTCCCATGTGCATCTCGTGGTGAGGATTGTTCGATCCAAGTTACCATCTCAGCCACGTGGCCAGACAGGGAAAACTCTGCCTGTCACGACCGGAGTGGCGGGCGCATCAGCCTCGCTTGATGTCCTGCGCAATCAACGTTCCCACGCCCACGAGCGCCACGACGGCGAAGGTGAACCACTGAATGGCATAATTCAAATGGGGGCCATCGTCCATGACCGGCAGCTTGAGGCGCACAGGCGTGGTGCTCGCGATCCCCTCCATGCGGCGAGACTGCACCAGCGTGTCGAGCGCCACGAGATAGTATGGCGCGATGGGAAACGGGAACGCAGTGCTCAGCTCCTTCGCGTCGAGGCGCCGCCACGCATTCGGATGTGACGGGAGTCGCACGATCCCGTGGCCGCCC
>DASXQD010000158.1:0-5615 GCA_036493195.1 Gemmatimonadaceae bacterium
GGACTCCCCGATTTCTCCTCCTCGATCTCCGGAACCGGGAGCTCCTCGTTCGAGCGATCGCGACGCGCCGCGGCGCCACCGCCGAGCGGGCGCACCTCGGTTTTGGCGGCAGCGGCAACGGGGGAGAGCTCCACGGTTCCGGTGCTCGTGAAGGCCGATTCCGGCATCGTTGCGACGGCTGTGACGAGCTCGCGCCCGAACTGGCTCACGTGCTGGTACCGGTCTGCCGGATGGTTCGCGAGCGCCTTGTCCATCACCGTCTGCAGCTCCGGCGGCCAATGCACATCGTTTCGAATCTCGGCCAGCGTGCGCGGCTTCTCGGTGAGGCGCATGATGAGCGCCTCACGGGAGACGACGCTCGGGAATGGCAGCTTTCCGGTGAGCATGTTGAAGGTGACGAGGCCGAGCGAGTAGATGTCGGTGCGAGAGTCGAGCTGGTCGCCGCCGAGCTGCTCGGGTGACATGTACTCGGGGGTGCCGATCGCGAGCCCGGTTTTCGTCACCTTCTGATCGTCGCCTTGCATGGCCTTGGCGATCCCGAAGTCGACGACCTTCGCGACATCCTCGCCGGCGCGCCCGCGCGCGATCATGATGTTGTCGGGCTTGAGATCGCGATGGATGATCCCCATGTCGTGCGCGGCCTCGAGCGCGGAGGCTACCTGCTCTCCGATGTCGGCGGCGCGCGCGGCGGTGAGCGCGCCGTGGCGCTCGATGATCTTCGTCAGCGGCTCGCCGTCGATGAACTCCATGGCGAGATAGATCAGCCCTTCGGATGTTTCGCCAAAATCGTAAATGGCGGCCACGTTGGGGTGCTGGATCTGACTCGCGTTGGATGCCTCGCGATTGAAGCGCGAGATCGCATCGGGGTCGTGCACCATCCCCTGATGCAGCACCTTCACCGCGCTCTTCCGCTTCATCTTCACGTGCTCGGCCAGATACACCTGGCCCATGCCGCCTTCGCCGATCCGGCGCATCACGTGATAGCGATCGGCGAGAATGGAGCCGACGAGATCGCTCCCCGGTGGCGCACGGAGCGTGGACCCGTCGCGCGGACAGAAGCGCTGGTCCATGTCGTAGGTGCTGCCGCACTGCGGGCAGGTTTTCTGTGGAGCGGGCGTGGACAACGAGGCGTGGGGGTGCGGGAGGAGCGGTTGGGCCAGTCCTTACAAGATATGACGAAATGTGACAGCGGGGTGCAACAGGGAGGGAGCGCGGAATCTGGCAAGGGCGCCCGCCGCGTGACGCCTATTCAACGGCGGTCTGCGCCTCGCCCCACTGGCGGAGTGCTCGAAGCACCGGACCCAGCGACCGTCCCTTGTCGGTGAGCAGATATTCGGAGCGCGGAGGGTGCTCGGAGTATGGCCGGCTCTCGATGATGTCGCGGTCTTCGAGCTCCTTGAGGCGCGCCGAGAGCACGCTCGGCGTCAACCCTGGGAGCGCCTCGGAAAAATCCTGAAAGCGCCGGGTGCGATGCAGCAGGAGATCCCGCAGAACGAGGATGGTCCAGCGGTCGCCGATGACGTCGAGAGTGCGGGCCACGGGACAGTCGAGTCCGTACGACTTTGCCATGAGGGAAGCGGATGAGGGTCGAGCGGAAATATACGAAGGAACTAGTCTCTTGCTTTATCATAGTCACTATGATAAACATAGCTGAACGCTCGCTCGATCTCAACCGTCCACATCGGAGACCATCATGCAACCCACCTTCCCTCTTTGGGTGAAGCTCCTCGTCATCTCGGCATCGCTCGTGGTTCCCGTGCTCGCGCTGCTCGTCTTTCAGCGATTCGCAAGGAAGCATGCACGCAATCTCGTCGTTCCCAGCGCCGTTTTCATCGGTGTCTGGCTCGCTCTCGCCTTCGCGCTTGCGATTCGCGGATTCTTCGCGCGCGGTGGCGCCGATCTGGTTCCACCGATCGCGTATGCGATTCTTCCGCTGATAATTGGATATCTGGCATTTCTCACGATACCGTCCCTGCGAGCGGTGGTGGACGAAATCCCGCCGCACTGGATGATCGGCCTGCAGCTGTACCGCGCCGCGGGTGTGGTGTTTCTCGCCGAATGGATGCTCGGTGCCTTGCCTGGCTCGTTCGCGCTTCCTGCGGGCATCGGTGACGTGTCGATCGGACTGGCAGCGCCGATGGTGGCTTCGCTGGTCAAGCGAGGATCGCCCCACGCGCGTGGCGCGGCAATTCTGTGGAACGTGCTCGGACTAGCGGATCTCGTCGTAGCGGTCACGATGGGCGTTCTGACGTCGCCCGGACCGCTGCACCGGCTGGCGCTCGACGCGCCGAACGTCGCCATCACGATGCTGCCGCTCGTGTTGGTGCCTATCATCGCAGTGCCGTTCTCGATTCTCCTGCACCTCATCTCTCTGCATCGGCTGATCGGCCGCGTGCAGGCGCCGCTCGCCGTTCGCGGGATGGCATGAATGGTGGAGTGATCGGCTTGAGGAAGCTCAAGCAAAACACTAGGTTACGTCGCTGTTACGGCGCGGTAGCCAAGTGGTAAGGCAGCGGTCTGCAAAACCGCTATTCGCCGGTTCGATTCCGGCCCGCGCCTCTGTCGTGAACTGATTCGGCTCGAGATCGTCACGACGGCGCGGGCAACCGGCTGCGGTTCGCTCTGCCCCGCTCGACTCGCGCGCGTAGCCGCAGCATCGGCTGCTCGACGAGGAAGAACGACACGAGCGCCAGAGCTCCGATGCACAGAATGCTCAGCGGAAAGCGCAGCGTGTGACCCTCGCGCAGAAACGGCTGCTGCCACAGGTAGATCGAGTAGCTGAGCACTCCGACGAACGCGATCGGTCGCGCGTTCAGGACGCGGCCCACGCGGCTCTCGGGAAAACGAAGACACCAGTCGATCCACACCGCGATCGCGATGTTGAGCAGCGTGAGCCCCGCAATCGCTCCGAAGTGCTCCCAGCGCGCACTCGCCGCGGCGATCCCCAGAATGGCGATCGGCCACAGCTCCATCGAGCGCAGCTCGAGCATGCGGCGATAGCGAGGCTGATTCCAGAGCCATGGGCGCGCGTACGCGAGCAGGCAACCCGTCGCGAGCGCGTCGGCGACGCACTCGAAGGAGTAGCGCGGATTATCCGGCCATTGTCCCGAGAGCGCGGCTATACCGCGAAACGTTGGTGACAAGAGGAGCATGATCGCGGCGCCCATGAAGCTTCGGCGCACGCCGAGCAGCACGATCAGCGATGGCCAGAGCAGGTAGAACTGCTCCTCGACTGCGAGCGACCAGCTGTGCCCGAGCGTCCATCCGGTGCCCAGGTAATTCGAGGTGTACGTTGCCGCGCGCAGAAGCGCGGTGCGCGACACCGACACCACGCCAAATGCGCCCGCGAGCGCGATCACCGCGAGAAAGAAATAGAATGCAGGCATGATCCGGCACGCTCGCCGAAAATAGAATCGGCGGAGATCGATCGTGCCCGTGCGCGCGTGCTCGGCCAGAAGCAGCGAGGTGATCAGGTAGCCGGAGATGACGAAAAAGATGCGAACTCCGAGATTGCCCGAATCGATGCGCCAGAGCTGACCGAGCCACGGTGCGGATCCACTCGACGAGAGATGCCATGCGACGACCATGGCGATCGAGAGCGCGCGAATGCCATCGAGGCTCGGGATCCGATGTGCTCGGCTCGGCACCGGCACGGGCCGGCCGGGAGGCGGGGGCGAAACGGGAGCAGGAAGGCTCCGAGGCACCGAAAGGGACATGTTGCTTCCTGGCCCCGCTGGTGAGGGCCCTGAATCCGAAACACACTGCACGAGCCACGGGATGGTTGCAAGATGAAATCCTTCGCGGCAGGCGAACCCGACTGTCGTGCGCGATGTAGCTTCCGCTCATGACACATCACAGCTCCGCAGCGGTGCCCGATCCGGCGGCGCGCTCGTTCGTCGTCATGCGTGACGCAGACACCCTGGCTACCGAGCGCATCAGCCGGTCCGCCGGCCGCGTCGACTCGGACCTCGTCAGCAACGCTCAAGGTGTTCGCATCGCCACGACGATGGTGCTCGCGCCGGACGGTCTGGTGAAGCGCGCCGAGATCGCGGTGCGACTGGCGACGGAAGCGCCGGATGCGCCGCCGTTGCAACACGTGAGGCTGGACTTCGAGCCCGACGCGGTGCTCCTGAGAACGGACACGAGCGATGCGGCGCCCGCGCAGCGAATTCCGCTTCCCGGGCGCGCGCTGCCTTTTCTCAATCTCTCGGTGGCGACCGCCGAGCAGATATTCGTTCGCGCACGAACGCTCGGCGGTGACAGTGTGCAGGTGCCGATTTTTTCCGTGATGGGAGGGAAGATCGCGATGGCGGCAGTTCGCCGGCTCGACTCCGGAAGCGCCGTGCTCTCTCTCGAGGGAGTGGAGCTGCACGCACACGTGACGCCGTCGGGAGAGATCATCGATGCGGAGGTGTCCGCCCAGCGCGTGCGATTCATGTCCGCTGAATCATCAACGGACCGCGCCGACTCTTCGTTTGCGACTTCCTCGACGAAAACTCCGAAGCCGGACTACTCGGCGCCCAGCGACGCTCCGTACTCGGCGGAAGACGTGCGAGTGACGAATGCGAGCGCCGGCGTCAACCTCGCGGGCACGCTCACGATGCCGCATCAAGCTGCTGGAGCGCGTGTGCCGGCGGTGGTAATGATCACCGGGTCGGGACCACAGGATCGCGACGAGGCGACGCCGGCCATTCCCGGCTGGCGGCCCTTTTGGCAGATCGCCGACGCTCTCGGTCGCCGCGGGATCGCGGTGCTCCGCATGGATGATCGCGGTGTGGGAGCATCGGACCGCGGACCCGCGAGTGCAACGAGTGCCGATTTCGCGGACGACATCCGCGCGGCGCTCGCGTACTTGCGCGCTCGCGACGACATCGAGCCGTCGCGGCTCGCGCTCATTGGGCACAGCGAGGGCGGGATGATCGCGCCGATGGTTGCCGAGACGGATCGTGCGCTCCACGCGATCGTGCTCATCGCGGGGCCCTCGCGCACGGGGCGCGCGGTGTCGGACCAGCAGGTGCGCGCGTCGCTCGTTGCGCGCGGTCTCAGCGGCGCGCAGCTCGAATCGGAGATCGCCACGAACGACCGGCTACGTGATGCGCAGATCGATGCGAGTCCCTGGCTTCGCTTCTGGTTTGCGCACGATCCGATCGAAACGGCGAAGCGGGTCACGCAGCCGGTGTTGATCATCCAGGGAGCGACGGACACGCAGGTGAGTCCCGATCAGGCGGAGGAGCTGGCGGCAGCCTTCCGGTCGGGCGGCAATCGCCAAGTCACCGTGCGAGTGCTGCCGGAGATCAACCATCTGATGGTGCACGATCCGAACGGCTCGTTCGCCGACTATGGAAAGCTGGCGAGCCTTTCGGTGAGCCCCGTCGTGTTGAACGAGATCGGAGAGTGGCTCGAGGGGCAGCTGCGATAGCTCGGGCTGTACTCGCGAGAGCCGGATCGTTCCCGCGACGAGGTGGTCGCGCTGACCTGAGCGGCTACTTCCGCGGAATGTCCGTGTACGGAATGTTCATGATCGGGTAGTCGCTCCATCCCTTGTAATCGAAGTGCCACCACTCCGCGTGGTACACGGTGAATCCCTGAGCTTCCATGGCGCGACGCAGGAGCGC
>DASXQD010000159.1:0-2882 GCA_036493195.1 Gemmatimonadaceae bacterium
CGTGTACGTCTGGTTGCCGGAGAAGTACGCCTCTTCCGACGTGGCGAGGTTGCGCAGATCCGACTTCTCCGACGCCAGATATGCCTTTTCCTTCGTGCTCGCGAACTTCGGAATCGCGATCGCGGCCAGAATGCCGATGATCACGACAACGATGAGAAGTTCGATGAGCGTGAAACCCGAGCGCTTGTGTCGCAGCATGGTCTTGCTCCTATTGTGGTCGCGGTGTGCACGCGCCGGGAGGAGACGCGCAAACATCACATCGCAGCTTGAATGTTCGCATTGATGACGCGTCAGCGTTCCTTAAGGTTTTATAAAGTTTTTTCAGCCTGCAGGCGCATGTCACAAGAAATTGCTGGTCGGTCAAACTTTCCATTTCAGCGTCTACCGCAGCTTCCGGTGCATAACAGATTTTGCCACTTTTCCGGTCATGCCGAATCCCATGTCGAACCTCGCTGCCTCTCAGAAAGCCTCGGACGTGCTGGGGCGCATTGGACTTCCAGAGCCGATCGCCTCGCTCGCTCGCCGCTCGTGGGATGTCGTCGTTGTCGGAGCGGGTCACAACGGGCTTGCGTGCGCCGCGTATCTCGCGCGCGCGGGCAAACGCGTGCTGGTGCTCGAGTCGCGCAACCGCGTGGGCGGTGCGTGCACGATGGAGGAGCCATGGCCGGGCGTGCGATTCTCTCCGTGCGCGTACGTGTGCGGGCTTCTGCACCCAAAGGTGATGGAGGAGCTCGATTTCGACGGCCGCGGCTTCGACTGGATGCCTGCGGCCGGCGGAATGTTCGTTCCGTTCGAGGATGGGTCGAGCGTGCATCTCTGGAATGATGATGACAAATGCGAAGCGGACGTTCGCAGGCTTGCACCCGGCGACGTGAAGGGCTGGAAGGCGATGCTCGATGTGAAATCGCGGCTGCGGGAGGCGTTGCGCCCGGCGAACGATCGCGATCTCTGGCTGGATCCGTCTCCCACGCGCGAGGAGATCGACCGACGGCTTGGACGCGACGATGATGCGCGCGCGTTGCTCAACGACTGGTCCATGCTCGAGTGCGTGCAGCGATTCATCCGCGATGAGCGGCTGCAAATGGCATATCTCGGCCAGGGAGTGATCGGCACGAATGCGTCGCCCACCGATCCGGGCACCGCATCCGTGTGGTTCCATCACGGCTCGGGGCGCATGTACGACATGCCCGGCACGTGGGGCTATGTGCGGGGCGGCATGGGAACGATCTCCTTCATTTTGTGCGACGTCGCGCGCGAGGCGGGCGCCGTCGTCGCGACAGGGGTGAGCGTCGCGCGCATTCTGCCCGGCGAAGGAGTGGAGCTCGAGTCCGGAGAGCGCATTTCGGCGCGGCACGTCGTCTCGAATGCCGATCCGCGCGTCACCCTCCGACTACTCGGCAGCTCCGCAGATGCCGCGTGGCGTTCCGCCGTCGAGTCGGTGCCGGTGGAGGGCGTGACCGTGAAGGTGAACATGACGCTCCGCGAGCTGCCGAATTTTCGCGCACGTCCGGGCATCAGCGAGCCGCACCACACCGGACAGGTGAACACGCCATTGACGGTTGCCGAGTGGGACGAGGGCCATCGCAAGGCGAACGCCGGGGAGCTTCCGGATCGAATCTGGACCGAGCTCTATATGCACACGATGTACGACCACTCGGTAGCGCCGCCGGATGTGCACACCTTGAGCGTGTTCGCGCAGTACGTGCCGCATCGGTTCGCGATAGGCGATTGGAGCTCGCGGCGCACGGAGGTCGGCGAGCGAGTGGTCGCTTCGATTGCGCGATTCACGTCGAACTTCCACGAGGCGATCATCGATCTCGAGGTGCTGGGGCCGCCCGACATCGAATCGCGCGTGGGCCTCACGGGCGGCCACATATTCCAGGGAGACATTCTCCCTGCGCACATGTGGGAGAAGCGGCTCACGGCACACACGCCAATGGACGGCGTATGGCTCTGCGGCGCGGCGACGCACCCGGGCGGAAGCGTGATGGCGGTGAATGGCCGCAACGCGGCGATGGAAGTGCTGCGCGCTATGGCCTAGAGCTCTGCCGTGCTGCGAGGAGCGTTTCGCGTTTTCCCGAGCACCGACTAATAGATGTACACGCTCGTCCCATTGGGAACGTTCGCGTACAGCCAGCTTATGTCCTCTTCCTTGAGTCGCACGCATCCGTGCGTCACCGCGTCGCCCACTGTGGATTCCTCGGGCGTGCCGTGGATGAGATATCCGTCGCCGAGGTCGAGGCGATAGCTGCCGAGCTCTCCGTAGATGCGACGGTTCTTGGTTCCGAGCGGCGGCATGTAGAGAGTGTCGTCGAAGACGACCTCCTCGTCGAGAGGAAGCGGTACCCAGCCCGAGTCGGGAACGATGATGCCGACCTGCTGATTGCGCACCTGAAGCTTGCGACCGTTCGCGATGTTGACGGTGCCCTTGAGGGGCAGCTTGGAAAGCGCCAGGTGATTCTCCTTCGCCACTTCCGCGTAATGCCAGTCGGGCGGAATCCAGAGCGGGTTCTCCGACTTGCCACGAACGATTCTCTTGCCGCGCGGCGTGTCGAACTTCCAGACGTGACCTCCGAACACCAGTGTCGAGTCCATCGCGACGGCTGCCGGTGCCGATCGAAGCGTGTCGTCGCCGTTCAGCACCCAGAGGTGCCGGTCGAAAAGCGAGACCACGATCCGATATTCCTTCGCCTGCTCGGCCAACCGCCGATGCGTCTCGTAATCGAGGCTGTCGGCGTCCGACTCGAAGTGCATCACACGCGCGGGAGCTTCGGTCGCGACCTCGCCGTGCGCGGCGATGCTGTCGACCACGCGCATGCTGTCGGCCACGCGGGCCGAATCCGCGGCGGCAGCTGCGCGCGCGCTGTCCGCCGCGGCCAAGG
>DASXQD010000160.1:0-5139 GCA_036493195.1 Gemmatimonadaceae bacterium
GCGAGCCGGCGTTCCTCGCGTACAGCATCACGAAGACGTTCACGAGCGCCCTGGTCCTCATGCTGTGCGCAGAGCAGCGGCTGCATCTCGATGACTCGTTGGCGAGATGGTTTCCGGGTATTGCCCGAGCGGATCGCATCACGTTGCGTCGGTTGCTCAACCACACCGCCGGCATCCCCGACTATGGCGGTCTCCGCTCGTACCACAACGATCTGCGCACGTCGCCCGAGACACCCTGGATGTTCGAGCGGTTCGCCGCCGAAACATTCGAGAAGGGGCTGGAGTTCGAGCCCGGGCAGGGTTGGGCGTACTCCAATCCTGGCTACATGCTCCTGAAGCGAATTCTCGAGAATGTGAGCGGGCGTTCGTTTCGCGAGCTCGTCGCCGAGCGCATTGCTCGGCCGCTCGGGTTAAGCCGAACGTTCGTCGCCGAGTCCATCCCGGACCTCGAATCGCTGGCGCCGGGAACGTCGTGCGCGCTGAGCTCCGACGTGAGTCCGAGAGACGTGCGCGCGCACTATCACCCTGGCTGGGTGTCGCATGGTGTAGTAGCGTCCACCGCTTCCGACATCGTTCGCTTCATCAATGCACTCTTTCACGGACGACTGCTGTCGCGGCGATCGCTCGACGAGATGATGACGCTGGTTCGTGTTCCCGTCGAGCGCGACTCGCGTGCATCTCCTGCGCGCTCTCCCCTGCGCATGACCGCGCCGAGCTACGGACTTGGCCTCATGGGCGATCCGGCATCACCGTGGGGATTGATCGTCGGGCACAACGGCGGCGGCCCATGTTACAGCGCGAGCGCCTTCCATGCGGTGGATCTCGGTGGTGTGTCAGTGTGCGCGATGGGCGCGATCGAGGACAACTTCAGCGCAGAAGAAGTCGTGGCAGGGGTGCTCGATGACCCGCGTAGCATAGGGAGGTAAGAAAAGTGGATCTCGCCAGCGCAAACGCCTTCGCAACCCGTTACACCGCGGCCTGGTGCAGCCAGGATCCGGCGAGTGTCGCATCGTTCTTCGCTGAATACGGCTCGCTCACCATCAACGCCGCTCCTCCTTCCGTGGGGCGCGCCGCGATCGCAGCCGACGCGCGCGGGTTCATGTCGGCTTTTCCCGATCTCGTCATCCGCATGGACTCGGTCGAGCCTCACGGACCCGGCTTCCTCTATCGCTGGACGCTCTCTGGTACGAACTCCGGGCCGGGTGGAAGAGGCAATCACGTCCGCGTCAGCGGCTACGAGGAATGGACCATCGACGCAGATGGGCTCATCGCCAAGTCATTCGGCCACTATGACGAAGCGGATTACGCGCGGCAGGTGCAAGGTCGATGACGCCGAAGCGTATGACGAGCGATCCACGAATTGATGCGTTCCAGACAAGGGAGATCTCGACGTGAACAGTGTTGCCTGTGTTGTCGGTCTGTTATCGATCTCGCTCGCGGCGGGCACCGGTCTGGAAAGCATCGCGACCGCGATACCATCCGCGACAATCGATACGGTGGCCGTGATGAAACCCGTGCACGAGTTCGTAGCGAGCTTCAACCAGGGTGACGCGACGACCACCGACGCGGGATGTGCACACGTGACGTCGATCATCGATGATTTCCCTCCGCACGAGTGGCATGGCGCCGGCGCGTGCCAGAGCTGGATGCGGAGCTACCGGAGCTACACCAACGCCAATGGACTAGCCGACATGATCATCACACTCGGCACTCCGAAACACGTCGATGTTGCCGCAGACCGTGCGTACCTCGTCGTGCCGGCGAACTACACGATCAAGGTTCACGGCAAGCAGGTCAACAAAACGAATTCGATCGTGACGTTTGCGTTGGAGAAAGGCGCGACCGCATGGCACATCGTCGGCTGGTCGTGGGCCGACGGCTGAGGCGCACGCCCCAACCATTCACACCGCGTCGATCTGATCGATCCGGCGCTGGTGCCTCCCGCCTTCGAACGGCGTCTCGAGCCACACCTCGAGTATCGGCTCGAGCTCAGATGCCGGCACGAGCCGCTCGCCGATGGAGAGCACGTTCGCATCGTTGTGCAGCCGCGCATATCGCGCCGACTCGACGTTCCAGCACAGTGTGCAGCGCACTCCAGGAACGCGATTCGCCACGATCGCCTCGCCATTCCCGGATCCGCCGAGCACTATCCCGCGATCGTATTCGCCGAGTGCGACCGCGAGCGCAACCGGGCGAATGAACTTCGGATAGTCCACAGGCTCGTCCGAATAAGTTCCGACGTCCGTTACGTCGTGGCCCCAGCGCGCGAGAATCTCCTTGATCCGCGCCTTGTGATGAAAGCCCGCGTGATCCGAGCCGATGACGATGCGCATGTGGTTCTTGTGTGAAAGAAAAGGCGCCGGCGAAATCAGGCGCCGAATTGCCGCAGATGATGATCGACGTGCTTGTACATCAGGATCGCCCACTCATCGGGAGTCATCGGTCCGAAGAAGGTGTGCGGATGCCTGGTGCACGCCGGCGGCCCTCCCTCGGAAAAACGATCGATCAGTGCGCATAGTCGCGCGCCCTCGACCGCCACATCCGGCTGATCGCGCACGACGAACGCCGGCGACGTTGGAGAGTTCCGCTTCATCGGATCGTCGTTTCCGAGCGCCATCTTCTTCACCGGCCCTCCGATGATCCGTCCGATGAGCATGCGCGGGAGATTGGAATCTCCGAGCGCCGTCTCCATCGCGCGCGAGCAATGCGCCAGCGCCTGTCCGGGATTCATCTTGCCCCATTGGCGCTCGCTGTCCGGCCGAAGCTGCGCGATGCGCTGCTTCACTTCCTTTACGCTCGTTGGCTCGAAGAGATTTTTCATGGCAGGTCACTCCGGTGGCGCGAGAGTATAATCGCCGCGCCGCGCATCCGGAACGATCTTCCACCCCGGCTTGAGCTCGAGCGCCCAGCCGTCGCCGGTGATGCTGCTCCCGGTCGTCGACGCCGGCGCCGATACGATGAGCGCACTCCAGTCCGGCCTCATGAGCGCGCCATTCGTCCCCTCGATCACGCCCCAGTCGTCCGTGACGCGAATCGTCGGATAGACGGTTCCCGCATCCCCGAGCGGCTGCAGGTTCTGCGGATTGAACTGCACGTTCATGTGACGGAACACCAACGTGAGCACCGGCCCATCCACGAACTTGCGTCGGTTGATCGCGAGCAGCTTCTGGCGTTTCGCATCTCGCTCCGCCTCTGCCGCGTGCAGCGCTCGGCCACCATATCTCGCCGCGCGAGCCGCCGTGAATCGATCGCTGTATCCGAGGGTCGCGACGTGCAGCGCACGCTCGAGCAGCACATTGAGTCCAGCGCCCGTCTCGAGCTCCTTGCGCCATCGAGGCGCGTAGCGATCCAGCAGCAGCCCGTACGCCGGCCCGGTTGCGTACGCGAACGAGCGGACGAACGTCGCATCAGACGCGTGCGCCGAGAGATCGTGCAGCGCCATTCTCGTCCGCAACTCGCTCGTCGGATTCCCCAGACGCACCCCGGTGTATTCAGCCAACCCCTCGTTCTGCTCCAGCGCATGCTCCTGCGCGGCGGCCCGGACATAGATCCGGTAGCGCTCCGCGCGAAAGAGGAGCGCATCGCGCGCGGCCTCGCGCCGATCCGCATCGTCACGGGACGCGAGTGCACGCGCGAGGGCGCGCCATTCCAGCAGCATGTAGTATCGGCCCTTCAGCTCATCGAGATGCGCGTTGTCACCGCTCGTCTGCGGCGGTAGTGCGAGCCGATCCTGAATGCGATGAAAGAGCTCGTGCATGATCAGCGTCGAACGGAGCCGCGCATCATCAGGGAGCGGCCAGAGCATCTGCGTCCACTTGCGGCCCTGCCACTCGACCGCGGTGTTCGCGATATTCTGATCGGCGGGCATTACACCCGCGAACACCCCGTCTCTCGATGCGAGCACTCCTTTTCCGTCAGACTCGCTCGCCACGATCGACCTGCTCGGCGCATCGACGAACATGATCGGCCCACACAGCGAGACGCCCCACAGTTTGCCGGCATCTGCCGAGCAGAGCGACGTCGCTTCAGCGAACGCGGCTTTCGCGGAGTCGATCGGAATTGGCGCCGCGCCCTGCGCGCGTGCAGCGTGCGGCACGGCGCCCAGCAACGTCGCTATGAGGCAACCCCACTTCATCGAATTCGAGCTCCGTGAGATTCATGGCCCGCTGCAAACATGGCTGATGACTCTACGCTCGGGAGCTACTCCGGTTTCAGCGGCAGACTCAATTCACGACGCCGCGAAGCGCCTCCACGGGATTTGTATGACCCGCGCGCAGCGCTGGCAGAAACGCAGCGGCGGCACCTGCGATCAACAGCGCAAGCGCAGCAACCGAGAAGCTCACCAGGTCAGTCGGCGGTACACCGTAGAGAATGCCACCTATGAACCGGCTCGCACCCAGGGCGGCGAGCGACCCTGCAGCCACGCCGATGGCGACCGGCGTGATGCCGACGACCAGCACTTCGCGTAGCACGATGCCTGGCGAGGCACCGAGCGCCATTCGCAGCGCAAACTCCGCCCGTCGCCGCGCCACCGCATAGGATACGGCGCCGTACACGCCAATAGCACCGAGCGATAGTGCGAGCGCCGCGAAGGCGCTGAAGAAGAAACGCAGCCGCAGTGGCGCGGCGAGTGCGGTCGACTCCACATCATCCATCGTCTGCACACGAGAGACAGCCACTTGGCTGTTCAGCGCAGCGATCTCGCGACGGATCAACGGCATCACGACCATCGCCGGTGCGGCGGAACGCACGACGAGCACGCCACCCTGTTGCACGGGCGCCTGCTCGAGTGGAATCCACATGGTGAACGGAGACTCACCGGTCATGGCCGTCATGTGCGTCTCGCGCACGACACCCACCACCGTGCGCGTCACAGGTTCCGGCCCCCAGTGCTCCGTGATCTGTTCGCCAATCGCGCTGCGACCTGGCCACATGCGTCGCGCGAATGACTCGCTGATGAGGACGACGGGCGATCCACCGGCATCGGTGGAGTCGATGCCGCGACCCGCAGCAAGTCGCATCCCCATGGCCGCGAGGAACCCGGGCGTCGCGGTGCGATACAGGCTGTTGGGGCGTTTAGCTCCGGCAAGATCCGGACGGCCCTCGACCGCGACCGTCAGCTGATAGCCGAGGTCTCGC
>DASXQD010000161.1:0-5024 GCA_036493195.1 Gemmatimonadaceae bacterium
TCGTAATCGCTTTCCCACTTCGTTCCCGACAGGCTCACGCCCGCGAAGAGCCCTTTGGTCTTGGAGTAGGAATAGATCTCCGCTTTCGCCTTGTAATCCGTCTCCGCCGACAAATTCCTGCCGACCGGTCCGGCCGCGACGGACGCGCCCGCACCGATGTCGAAGGTCGATGAGGCGAGCCGCTGCGCGTCCTTGTTCACGAACACGAGCACGACGTCGGCCGACTGCCCGCCGATCTGGAAGCCGAAGCTTCCACCCTTCAGGCCGACGAATACCGGCGCGCTCCAACCGTTCGCGGTGCGGCAACTCGCGACGCCAAAGCCGAATCGACCGCCGACACCGAGTCCGGCCTGTACGACGCCCGGGATCACCGCGATGCACGTCGCGGCATCGAGCAGGGACTTGGGTGGCGAGCGATCGGGAACCGACACGAGTTCGCTCAACACCTCACTCGCGCGCTGCGCACGCTTGCTGAATTTGTCGTCGCCCTTGTCCTGCGCACGCGCGGAGATGGTGATGAGCTGCGATGCAAGCGCGATGGCGACGAGCGGGCCCGCAACGCGCGAAACGATTCTGTTCATGGAGGCCTCGTGAATGAGCTGCGTTCTGAATTCGATGTGATGAAATGGTGGAGCCCGTCAGATGAGCGCAATGGCCGTTCCAGACGCCGGACTGATCCCCGTTCGCCCTCACCGAGTAACAGTAGTGGCTGAGATCATGCATTTGTGCCTCTTGCGGACACAACTTCCGGAGGCCGTGATGAGTGGTGCATTGAGACATTCGATCGTGGCAGTCGCGATGGCATTGCTGACGACGACAGCCATGGGCGCCTGTGCCTCGGGTCATTCGCACCGCGGCGCAGATCAGCAGATGATCGTACACCTCACGAATGACCTGGCTCCTCCTTCCGACGTGACCGTGTACGCGGTGACTCGCGACGGCACCCGGCGGCTACTCGGCGATGTTCCACCGAACAAGGACCGGGTGTTGAAGGTGCCGACGGACATCTATTCGGGATCGAGCTTTCGAATCGTGGCGGAGCGCACCGGCGGACGAGCGATCGTGTCGCAGCCGGTCACCACGACGAGCGCTCTCGGCATGATCGACTGGGATTTGCAGACGAACGCGATGTGGTTCCCGGAGCCGGGAGAGTAGCTCACACAACGGCGCTCGAGCGGAGTGCGCGCTACTCCGCTCGCAGCGCGATGCTCGGATCGACGCGAATGGCACGCGATGCCGGAATCGCGCTGGCGGCGACCGCGACGATCGCCAGCACCGCAGCGACAGAGAGGAACACGAGCGGATCCTGCGCCGACTCCTGGTACAGAAGCGGTTGCACCCAATGTCCCGCGGCCAGCGCGATCGCGACTCCGATTCCGATTCCCGCGAGGCCGAAGCGCAGCCCTTCGGCGAGCACCATGCGTAGCACATCGCGGGCATGCGCGCCGAGCGCGATGCGGAGCCCGAGCTCGTGCGTTCGCTGCGCGACGTTGTAGGCGATCACGCTGTACAAACCGATCGCGGCGAGTACGAGCGCGAGAAGGCCGAAGAGGAGGAACATCGTGGCGCCCAGACGCCAGGACTCGCGGGCCGGATCGACGATTTCGCGCATGGGAGTCACGGTCACGTACGAGGGACCTGGCATCAGCGGCTGCAGGCGCTTTCGAACCACTTCCTCCAGGCCCGCGGCATCACCGCGCGTGCGCACGAGCAGCGCCGCTCCTGCTGGACGCTGCTGATCGATCGACAGATAATATTGCAGCCCGCTATCATCGATCACGTCACTCGCCTTGATGTTCTCCGCGACACCTATGACCGTCGCGCAGGGCATCGTATCACCTCCTACCCTCACGCACTTTCCGAGCGCATCCTCGCCAGGCCAGATCTTCTGCGCCATGCCCTGGGATACCACGATGATTGGCGGCGATCCGCGTCGATCCGTTGAATCGAAGCCGCGGCCTCGAACGATCCGCGTGCCCATCGTTCGAAAGAAATCGGCCGTTCCCATTTGCAGGAGGAATTGTCCGAGATGATCGGCGGAATCCACACCAGGCACCGAGAAGCTCTGACGTCGCATTTGCCACAGTGGAATCGTCAGCGCTTGCGACACGTGCTCTACGCCGGGGATCGATCGAGCTTCCTCCATCAGCTTCGTCTTGAGAACGATGTCCTGCTCCTTCTCCAGCGCGAGGCCCCGCATCTCGGCCGCCACGTACATCACTTTATCCACATCGTAGCCCAACTTGATTCCTGCAACCTTGTGCAGACTTCGCACGAACAGCCCGGCGCCTACGAGAAGGAAAACGGACAGGGTGCCCTGCGCGACGAGCAGCGCACTGCGCGTGCGCGAGCGGTGTCGTACGCCTTCGCGTGCGCCCGATTTGAGAGCCGACACCAGATCCTCGCGACCGGCTTGCAACGCGGGCGCCATTCCCGTGAGCAACCCGGCCATCAACGCTGCCAAGCATGCGAAGATGATGGTTCGAGCGTCATCGAGCACGCCAATGGTCGCGTTTCGTGGCAAGAAAAGCCTGCTCAACACCAGCTGTCCGCCTTCGCCGACGATCATCCCTGCGATGCCGGCGGCTAGAGCCAGCATCAAGCTCTCTATGAGCAGGAGCGTCATGAGGCGCCCCCGCGTCGCACCCAGTGCGAGGCGAACGGCGATTTCTCGTTTGCGGCGAAAGGCACGACTGAGCAGCAGGTTGGCGACGTTGGCGCACGCGATGAGCAGCACGATCGCGGCGACACCGCAGATCCAGAGAATGATCGGAGCGTTGCGGCCCGCGTCGGGGCCACGCATTTCGTGCAGGGGAGCGACGAGTGCCGTCGGCTTCGCGAGTGAGACGGGTGCGGTGCGAGATTCGAGCGCCTGCTCCTTTTGCCAGCTGAGCGCATACAGCCTCGAGAGATCGGCGGCGACCGCGCTCGTAGAGATTCCCGGCTTGCGCCGAATCATCATTGCCAGCCATCCCCAGCTGTAGTCCTTGTCGAACGACGGAATCTGCGACTTGCCGTAGGCCGTCAGGGGAATGAACGCGCCGGCTGGCTGCACCTCGTCGCTACCGACGAAGCCCTTCGGGGCCACGCCAACGATCGTTGCGCTGATTGAGCCAACTTGCAGCTGCTGCCCCAGCACGTCCGCGCGGCCGCCGAAACGAGTCTTCCAGAAGGCATATCCGAGCACCACGACCGGGGCATCGGCCAAGGTGCTCTCTTCGCTCGTATCGAAGAAGCGTCCGATCGCCGGTCGCGCATCGAAGAATTCGAAAAAAGAAGCGCTCACGGCATCGACGTGCATCTCGTGGGAATCCTGACCCGTGCCAATGGCGAGATCGAGGTCGCGAAACGCCGCGCTCTGCGACAACGTCGGGGAGGTAGCGAGATCGAGATAGCGGGGATACTCGAGCGAGCCCCCCACGATGCGCGCTCCGCGAAACGAATAGGAGAGATACGCCCGATTGACGCTGGCGGGATCGCGGAGGTACGGCAGCGAGCGAAACATCAGCCGATCCACGATGCCGAACATCGCCGCGTTGGCGCCGATGCCGAGCGCCAGCGTCACGATCACCGCGAGCGCGAAGCCGGGGCGCGCGCGAAGACCACGGACGGCGTACCGCACGTCGCGCACGATTGTCTCGAGCACGCGCACGCCGCGCGCGTCGCGCGTCTCTTCCTTCACGCGATCGACGCCCCCGAACTCGAGTCGCGCCCGGCGCCGGGCTTCCTGCGCGTCGAGCCCGCGCTGCTCGAGCTTCGTTGCTTCGCGCTCGAGATGAAATCGGAGCTCCTCATCGAGCTCGCGCTCGACCTCCGCGCGATGGATCAGCGCGCGCCAGCGGAAGCGCAGATCGCTCACGACGTCCATGAGCATGTCCCCGGCGCTCATCGCATGTCGAGCACGAGGCGCACGGCGACCGTGAGTCGCCGCCAGGCATCGGTCTCGGCCTCGAGCTGGTGGCGCCCCGTGCGCGTGAGCTCGTAGAACTTTGCGCGCCGATTGTTGTCCGACTCGCCCCACTTCGCCTTGATCCAGCCGCGCCGCTCCAGACGATGGAGCGCGGGGTACAGCGATCCCTGCGGAATCTGGAGCGCCGCCGCGGACACCTGACGAATGCGCTCCGAGATCGCCCACCCGTGCTGCGGCTCGAGCGACAGCGCCTTGAGGATGAGCAGATCGAGCGTGCCTTGCGGAAGCTCGAGCTTTGCTGTGTCGATTGCGTCGGCCATGCCGCTCCACTCCCTGTTGGCTTCTACAAGAGAGTCTATCGCGCTACTTGTAGAAGCGCAAGGGGAACATGCGCAAGTGCACACCGATGCATCCGTGCACCGTTTCCAAGCTCTGGCCGCGAGGATAGGTTGTGGGCATGCGCTCACTCATCTCATGCCTCGTTGCGGCCGCCGCGCCCGTTTTCGTCGCGGCCGCCTCCCGCACTGCTCTCGCACAATCACCGGACGTTGCGTCCGCGATGCACTGGCGCTCGATCGGACCCATTCGCGCGGGGCGTGCACGCGCGCTGGCGGGCGTGCCGGGTCAGCGCAACGTTTTCTACGCGGGCTTCGATAACGGAGGCGTGTGGCGCTCCACCGACTACGGATCCACCTGGCTTCCGCTCTTCGATGAGCAGCCCACGGGCTCGATCGGAGCGATCGCCGTGGCGCCCTCCAATCCGAATGTCATCTACGTGGGCACCGGCGCCGGGATCATCCGGCCGGATCTCGCCGTCGGCAATGGCGTCTACAAATCCGTAGACGCGGGAAAGACATGGACGCACCTCGGTCTTCGCGACAGCCAGATGATCGCGATGATCGACGTCGACCCGAACAATCCCGACCGACTATTCGTCGCCGCGCTGGGGCATCCGTACGGCCCGAACGAGGAGCGCGGAATCTTTCGCTCGACGGACGGCGGCAAGACGTTCGAGAAAGTGCTGTACAAGGATGAATACACGAGCGCGAACGAAGTGCGCATCGATCCGAGCGATCCGAACATCGTGTACGCAGGTCTCTGGCAGCAGCAGGAA
>DASXQD010000162.1:0-4090 GCA_036493195.1 Gemmatimonadaceae bacterium
CCCAACGTCGTCACTGCACGCGATGCGAGCACCGGTGCGATCTTCGCGACGAATCCCTCGCGCGGAGAGTTCTCGAACCGCATTGCGTTTGCCGCGCTGGTCGCTCCCTCGGACGCGAGTGCGACGAGCGACATCAGTGCAACGGGAGATCGCACCGGGTTTCTCGGCCGCACTGGCAGCGTGAGAGACCCCGCCGCCCTCCATTCCGATGCGCCGCTCGATGGCCGTGTGGGCGCAGGGCTCGATCCGTGCGCCGCGTTCGCGGCCACGCTCACGATTCCTGCCGGTGGCTCGGTGGAGATCGCGTTTCTGCTCGGTGAGGCCGAAACAGAGGAGCGTGCGCGGGCACTGCTCCGTGCGTACGGGAACTTCCCCGCGATCAGCCATTCGCTCAATGAGGTCCGCGTCTTCTGGCAGGAGACACTCGGCGGCGTTCAGATCGAGACGCCATCGCCCGCGCTCGATCTGATGGTGAATGGCTGGCTCGCGTATCAGAATCTGGCGTGCCGAGTGTGGGGACGATCGGCATACTATCAGTCGGGCGGAGCGTTCGGATTCCGCGATCAGTTGCAGGACTCGGCCGCACTACTCTATCTCGATCCGTCGCTCACGCGCGCGCAGATCATCTTGCACGCATCGCACCAATTTATTGAGGGCGACGTGATGCACTGGTGGCATCCCCCCACGAGCAAGGGCATCCGCACTCGCTTCTCCGACGACCTGCTCTGGCTCCCGTACATCACCGCGTTCTACGTCGCGAGCACCGGCGATACATCCGTGCTCGACGCATCTGCGCCGTTCGTCACGGGTCCGCAACTGCATGGTGAAGAGGACGAGCTCTTCATGATTCCGGCCGACTCGGGGACTGCGGGAAGCGTCTACGAGCACTGCTGCCGCTCGATCGACCATTCGCTCACCGCGGGGATGCACGGCATTCCGCTCATGGGCAGCGGCGACTGGAACGACGGCATGAATCGCGTCGGGCGTGAAGGGAAAGGCGAGAGCGTGTGGCTCGGCTTTTTTCTTTTCGCGATCTTGAGCGAGTTCATTCCGCTGGCCGAGTCGCGTGGCGATAGCGGACGTGCATCACGCTATCGGTCATATCAGGAGAAGCTCGGCGAATCACTCAACGCGGCAGGATGGGACGGCGGCTGGTATCGGCGGGCCTTCTACGACGACGGCACACCGCTCGGCACTGCTGCAGCCGATGAATGCCGTATCGATGCGATTGCGCAGGCGTGGTCGGTGCTGTCTTGTGCCGCGCCGGCCGATCGCGCGGAGATCGCGTTGAATTCGATGGAGCAGCATCTCGTGTCGGAACCGGAGAAGCTCATTCGTCTCCTGACGCCCGCATTCGACAAGACGCCTCACGATCCCGGCTACATCAAGGGATACCTGCCGGGCGTTCGCGAAAACGGTGGGCAATACACGCACGGCGTGTTGTGGGGCGTGCGTGCGCTGGCCGAGCTGGGGCGCACGGAGCGTGCGACGAAGCTGCTCGAGATGCTGAGCCCGATCACGCACGGGCGCACGCAGGAAGAGGTGGAGGTCTATCGCGTGGAGCCGTACGTGATCGCGGCGGATGTGTATGGAGTCGCGCCGCACGTGGGACGCGGCGGATGGACGTGGTACACGGGGTCGGCCGGCTGGATGTACCGCGTCGCGCTCGAGTCGCTGCTCGGCCTTACTATAGTAGGAGGCACGCGGCTGGAGCTCCGGCCGTGCGTTCCCGAGAGCTGGCCAGGCTTCAGCGTGCGCATGCGGCTCGCGGACAAGCGGACGCGCTACGAGATCGTGCTCACGCGCGCGGCGGCCGGCGTGAGCGAGACGCAGGTGCACGTCGACGGAGAGGCGCTGAGCGACGTCATCTCGAATAGGGCTGCGAGCATCGCGCTGGTGCGCGATGGCGGCGTGCATCTGGTGGAGGTCGCGCTGGCGAACGATCTCACGCCGCGTTACGCGCCGGCGAGTGCCGCACCGTGAGTGCGTATGACCTCGGAGTAGAAGCGGGCGCTCGACTTGGGCGTGCGCTCGAGCGTGTCGAAGTCGACGTGCACGATGCCGAAGCGCTTCGAGTAGCCGAACGCCCATTCGAAGTTGTCGAGCAGCGACCATGCGTAGTAGCCGCGGAGGTCGACACCCTGGGATATCGCGTCGTGCGCGGCGCGGAGGTGATCGCGCAGGTACGAGACGCGGAGCGGGTCGTCGACGATTGCTCCGGACGCATGCGACGGATCGTCGAAGGCGGCGCCGTTCTCGGTGATGTACAACGGGCGGTTGCCGTACCGCTCCTTCAACCACAGGAGCACGCGCGTGAGCGCGGCGGGGAAGACCTCCCAGTCCATCTCGGTGTGCTCGTTTCCCTCTTGGCGCACGCGCGCCGCGCGAAGCGGCAGATCGCCCGGTGCATCGCGGACGACATTGCGCGAGTAGTAGTTGACGCCGAGGAAATCGAAGGGTGTCTGGATGATCGCCCAGTCGCTCGCGGGGAATTCCGGCCACGCATCGCCGAAAACATCCACGAGCTCGCGGGGATAGTGGCCGAGGAACACCGGATCGAGGTATTGGCGATTCATGTACGCGTCGGCGCGCGCGGTAGCCGCGATGTCGTCGGGGCGGTCGGACGCGGGATACTTGGGCTCGAGATTGACGACGAGTCCGATCTCGTGCTTCCCATTCGCGCGATACGCCTGCACGGCCGAGCCGTGCGCGCGCAGCAGATTGTGCGTGACGATCGGGACTTCGCGGAAGTTGCGATGACCGGGCGCGTGCGTGCCGATGCCATAGCCTTCGTGCGTGATGACCCACGGCTCGTTGAGCGTCACCCATCGCGGCACACGATCGTCGAACGCGCGGAAGCAGGCGTCGGCGTACTCGGCGAACCAGCTCGCGATGTCGCGATTGAGCCAGCCACCGCGCGCGTCGAGCGCCTCGGGAAGATCCCAGTGGTAGAGCGTGACCATTGGCGCGATGTTCTTCGCGAGCAGTGCGTCGATCAGCCTGTCGTAGAACGCAAGGCCGGCCGGGTTGAGGCGTCCGGTTCCCTCGGGCAGAATGCGCGCCCACGCGATACTGAAGCGGTAGGACGTGAGGCCGAGCTGCGCCATCAGGTCGGCGTCGGCTGCGTATCGATGGTAGTGATCGGTGGCGACGTCGCCTGTGTCGCCATTCACGATTCTGCCCGGCGTGTGACTGAATCGATCCCAGATGCTCGGCCCTGCGCCGTCCGCGCGCGTCGACCCCTCGATCTGATACGCCGACGTCGCGGCACCCCACAGAAATCGATCGGGAAAACGGTAGTCGCGACTCATCTCGACAGGCGGTGTGTATGGCGAGCGTAACGCTGAAGGGAGTGAAGAAAGTATATCAGCAAGCGGGCAAGGACGTCACCGCCGTGCACGGAGTGGATCTCGAGGTGAAGGACGGCGAGCTCGTCGTGCTCGTTGGACCGTCGGGGTGCGGCAAGAGCACGACGCTGCGCATGGTCGCGGGTCTCGAGTCGATCAGCGCGGGCGAGCTGCGCATCGATGACCGCCTGGTGAACGACGTGCCCGCGAACGATCGCGATGTCGCGATGGTCTTTCAGAGCTACGCGTTGTATCCGCACATGACCGCGTACGACAACATGGCGTTCGCGCTCAAGCTGCGCGGGATGGCGAAGGCGGAGATCGATGCAAGGGTGAAGGAGGCTGCGGGCATTTTGGGGATTGTCGAGCTGTTGGCGCGAAAGCCGAAGGACATGAGCGGCGGGCAGCGGCAGCGCGTGGCGGTCGGGCGCGCGATCGTGCGCCATCCGAGGGTGTTTCTGTTCGACGAGCCGCTGTCGAATCTCGATGCGAAGTTGCGCGTGCAGACTCGACGCGAGATCGCGCGACTGCATCAGCAGCTGAGCGCGACGATGCTGTACGTTACGCACGATCAGGTAGAAGCGATGACGTTGGGCGATCGGATCGTGGTGCTCGAGAGTGGCTACGTGAAGCAGATCGATACGCCGATGAATCTCTACGAGCGGCCGAAGAACACGTTTGTGGCTGGGTTCATCGGAAGCCCGTCGATGAATTTGCTGCCGGGCGCGATCGTGGCCGGTCCG
>DASXQD010000163.1:0-12032 GCA_036493195.1 Gemmatimonadaceae bacterium
GTGATGCGCATGGCCCCAAAGCCGAGTCGGTTGACGGTGAGGTCACCGAACGTCACGGTTCCGGCCTTCGCGGCACTCGGGGCTTTCCGCGTCGTGCTCATCGCTTTGCTCCGGAGTAGTCTCTAGGAGCGAGAGAGATCCAGCACGCTCCGTTCCCGCCATTATGACGGATGTCGAAAATCGAAACTAAACGAGCTTCTCCCGTGTATAGAGATATGACGACAAACAGGGGAGGACAGCATGCCGCGTTATGAGTTTTCCATCGGCAGCTCCGACGTTCGGCGAAAAGGTGCCGTCGAAAGCGATTCGTTCAAGGATGCGCTTGACGTGATCGCTGTGCAGGCCGATGCCGAGACCGGCGATCTGCTAGAGATCGGTGTCCGCGGATTTCCGCCGGCCAAGTTCCAGTACGTGTTTTCGCTGGACGAAGGTACGCAGGTCTGGCGCGCAGCCTATCAGCGCGCGGCCTGAACGTCCCCCGGCGGTCGTGGGCTCAGCCGACCGCCGAGAGGGGACGCGCTCCCATACCCAATCGCACGATGCGCTGCAGCAGCTCGGGGTATTCTACACCGTCGTAGCGCGCGGCTGAAGCGAACTCCTCGCTCTCACAGATGTCCGGATTGGGATTCGCATCGAGAAAATAGAGCTCACCGCTGGCGTCGAGCCGATAGTCGATGCGCGCGTAGCCTGACAGCTCCAGCACGCGATAGATGCGCTTGCTCATCCATCCGAGCTGCGCGGACAACGCCTTCGACAATCCTTCGGCGGCCCGAATGCGCACGCCTTTCTTCGCCTGGTACTCGAGGTCGTGCTTCACCTTCGCGGTCGCGATCAGCGGCTCGTTCGCGCTCTGATCGTCGATCACGAGCTCCCATGCGGGAAATGAGCGCAGACGCGCGTTGCCCACGACGCTGACGTAGAGCTCGCGGCCCGGTATGAACTGTTCGGCGATCGCATCCGTGCCCACGCGATCGTGGATGAACTCCACGCGCTCGCGGAGCTCGTCATCGTCGTTCACCAGCGACGCGCGCGCGATGCCGATCGAGGCGTGCTCGGTGAGGCTCTTGACGAAGAGCGGGAACGGGAGCTCCGTCGGACGCTGCACCTTGCGTCCCACCGGAAAGACCTCGAAGAGCGGCACCGGAATGTGATGATAGGCGAGCAGCTTCTTCGAGAGCGCCTTGCCGCGCGAGAGCACGAGTCCGCGCGGATTGCATCCCGTGTACGGGACACCGATGAGCTCGAGGTACGCTACGATGTTGTGATCGAAGGTGGCGTTCCACTGAAACTCCTCGAGCAGGTTGAACACGACGTGCGGCTCGATCTCGGCCACAAGTTCGCGGATCGGCTGCAGATCGTCCTGAACGCCGAGCGGTTGCACCTCGTGCCCGAGTGCGCGCAAGCCGCGCACGACGTCGAACTCGGCGCGCCACGCAAGTGCGTCCTGATCCGTGTGCCCCTCGAGCGTATCGGGAGGAACGTGATCGGGATGTGTGAGCGCGATCACGCGCAACTTGTTCCGGCGAGGGGCGCGCTTCACAGGGTGAGCCATCCCGCCGGCGCCGCGCGGTGCGCGCGATGGCGATCGGCGTAATGCTCTCCGAGTGTGCGCGAGGTCTGGGCGAGCGACAGCGGGCGCTCGCGCGAGGTTACAGGCGGGCGCACGTTGTGCAAGTCGCGCATCAGTGCGTCGACGTACCTGAGCTTTGCGAGCGCGACGGGCCACCTGGCGTAGCGTGTGCGCCAACGTGAGCCCGGACGCAACCATACGGCAAACGTCTCCGCGAAATCCTCATCGGGATGACTCTGCGCGTACCAGCCGGGAAGGTGTCGAACGAATCGCGTGCTGCGGCGATTGGGGCGATAGCGATCGGGATACCGCGCGCCCGATGCGCCGAAGAGCGTGCGCCATGGCGCGCGGCGTTGGAGCTGGTGCGCGTGCTGAATTGCGTGCCCCGCCTCGTGCCGCATGATCGCCATGCACGACGCCCGGGTGCCACCTTCGACCGAATTCATCTGAGCTCGCTCGAGTCGCATGAGTCTGGGGTGTGCGAGGTAGAAAGGAATCGCGAAACCAGGAATGCCACTCGGCGAAAACCAGTCTTCCGCGAGCCATATATGCGGTCGTGCTCGCAACGAGCGTTCCGCCAGTTCCTGCAGAAGCTGCTGGTGACAGCACACCACCCATTCACTGGGCCGCGAGAGGCGCAACTCCCGAAAACGCAACGTGAGCAGGCGCTCGTCGCTCCACCGGGACCATGGGGCACGTTGGACTGGCCGGCGGGTCATCCCCACATTCAACGACCCAGCAACGCGGAGCGCAACAGGCATGGAGCCCACGCATGAGCCTGTTCGAGCTCTTGATGCTCCTGGTCGCGGTCGCCGGAGTGCTCCGCATCCTTTCGCAGAAATGGGGCGTTCCGCATCCCTCGCTGCTGGTCCTTGGCGGATTGGCGGTGGCGCTCGTTCCCGGCTTGCCGCAGCCGAAGGTGGATCCCGAGCTGCTGTTCGTGATCTTCGTTCCACCGCTGCTCTACTGGAGCGCGCTCACGATCTCGCTGCGCGAGATGCGCACCTTTCTCGGTCCGATCCTGCGGCTCGCGACCGGACTCGTGATCGTGACGATCGTCGCGGTCGCCGCGATCGTACACCTGCTCGCGCCGCAGGTGGGCTGGCCCGCGGCGTTCGTGCTGGGCGCGATCGTGTCGCCGCCGGATCCGGTTGCCGCGAATGCGGTGCTCAGGCCACTGGGCGCGCCGCGCGACGTCACGACGATCCTCGAAGGCGAAGGGCTCATCAACGATGCGACGGCGCTGGTGGCGTACCGGCTCGCCGTGGCTGCGGTGGTTGCGGGGAGCTTCTCGCTCTGGCACGCGGCCGGGAGCTTTCTGCTCACGGGCTTTGGCGGAGCGATCATGGGACTCGCGGCCGGGTGGCTGATCGCGCTCGTGCGCACGCACATGGGGCACGTGGTCGTGGTCGAGAATGCGCTGTCGCTGCTTTCGCCCTTCATCGCGTATCTGCCCGCAGACGCGTTGCACACCTCGGGCGTGCTCGCCGTGGTGACGACGGGCGTCTATCTGGGCATTCGTGGCCCGCGAGTCGTCCCACCCGCCACGCGGCTGCAGGCGGGCGCGATGTGGTCGATGCTGACCTTTCTGCTCGAGAGCCTGATCTTCATGCTCGTCGGGCTCGAGATGCCGCGCGTGATGGAGGCGCTCCGCACGCACGCATTGAAGGAGCTGCTCGTGGTCGTTCTCGTGACGACACTCGTCTGCATTCTCGTGCGCTTCGTGTGGGTGTTCATCTCGATCTATCTGGGCGGCGGTGGCGATGCTGCGCAACGGGGACCGCCGTCGACGCGCTGGAAGAAGCCGTTCTTCATCGCCTGGTCAGGACTTCGCGGAGCGGACTCGCTCGTGATCGCACTCGCCCTTCCGCTCACGACACGTGTGGGCGCGCCCTTTCCGTCCCGCGATCTCATTATTTTCGTGACCTTCGGAGTGATCTTCGTCACGCTCGTGCTGCAGGGATTCAGCCTCGCGCCGCTGGTGCGCCATCTCGGACTCGAGGGAGATGACGCGGAGGCACGCGAGGAGCGTCTGGCGCGCGTGGCGATGGCCGACGCCGCGCTCGATTCGCTACGCCGCATCGTGCGCGACGAGAAGATTCCGAAGCAGGTGGTGACGGCCATCCGCTCCGAGTACGAGAAGCGCAAACGCGCGGCGGAGCGCACGCACCTGCCGGACCGGAGCAACGGCGCGGACGCTGCGGCGTGTCGTGCGCTCAGGCGCCGCATGCTCGCGGCTGAGCGCGCCGAGCTGTTGAAGCTCGCGGAGATGGGGAAGATCGGTGGCGACGTCATGCGCCATGTGCAGCGCCAGCAGGATCTGCGCGATCTGCTGCTGACGTACGACGAGGAAGCCGGTGGCAACTCGCACGAGCACCTCGAGTCCGGCGACGATTTCACATCCGAGCGCGAGGAAGAGGCGAGCGAGTCGCCGGGGTGAGCGGGCGACGCTGAAACGTTCATCAGTCGTTGCGAGTCACCCTCAGCGCACCATAGAATTCGGATTCGCGCGAACCGGAACTCGGCACAGAGGCGTATCGGATGGCAGACGAGTCGAAGCCCCCGCAACAGAAGTGGTACCACACGGCGCCGGGCTATCTCACGGCGACGGCAGCGCTGGTGGGGTCGATCACGGCCGCGGTGACGGGCCTGAGTCAGCTGGGGATCTTTCATTCGAAAACCGAGACGCCGCCCCCGGCGGTTGCAGCGGCGCCCGCAGGCTCGTTTCAACGGTCGGGTGAGGCTGGTCGCCGAAGCGGCGGCGAAACGCATGCACCGGCGCGCAGCGAGCCCGCACCGCGCACTCGCACCTCGCCCGCCGCGACGCCGTCCTCGGCTCCGGCCACCTCGCATTCCGCTGCGTCCACACCTGCTCCAGTCACGGCGCCGCCCGCTGCACCGCCCGCTGCCACTCCTGCGCCCGCCCCTGCGCCGCCACCGGCGCCGGCTCCGAAGACCGGAAACATTGGTCCCGGGACGACACTCGAGCTCGCGAGCGGATCGCGCGTATGCAGCAACAGCAGCAGCGACGGCGACAAGTTCACCGCGACGACCGTCACGCCGGTGAGCGGCAGCAATGGCGTCACCCTTCCCGTCGGCACGCAGGTGATTCTGAGCGTCGCGACCGAGAAGGCGCCGGTGTTCATCAGCGCCAAGGGCGTCTCGATCGATGTGGCAGGGAAAACGGTTCCGGTGAAAGGCACCGCGACGGCGCACACGGAATTCAACGCCGCTCCGAGCACGAAGGGGATCGGGCTGGGCGCGTGCATACCGGAGGGCGGGCGCGTCTCGCTGCGGTTGACGGATGGCGTGACGATCACCCAGCCGTAGCTCGCAACTACCTGTCCTACAAGAGGTTGACAAGGCCGTAGCAGGGGCGCGAGCGTGGCCCCACCTTCCGCCCGCGATCTGGATGCGTAACATCGTGCATCCCATTTCACTGGAGCGAGATATGGCCTTGGTCGATCGCGTCAAGAACATTCTTCTCTCGCCGCGCACGGAATGGCCGGTGATCGACGCGGAGCCGGCGACCGTCGCGTCGCTCTACACGGGCTACATCGTGCCGCTCGCTGCGATCCCCGTGATCTGTCAGGCGATCGGTATGTCGATGGTCGGAATCACGATTCCATTCGTCGGCACTCACTATCGGACACCCATCGTCTCCGCGATCACCAGCGCCGTGGTGATGTACGTGTTCAGTCTCATCGCCGTCTTCATCGTTGCGCTCATCGTCGACGGTCTCGCGCCGACGTTCGGCGGCACGAAGAATCAGGTGCAGGCGCTGAAGGTGGTCGCGTACTCCTACACGGCATCCTGGATCGGCGGAATTCTGTCACTCGTTCCCGCCATCAGCATCATCGGCGTCCTTTTTGGGCTGTACAGCCTTTACCTGCTCTTTCTGGGACTGCCGGTGCTGATGAAGTCTCCTCCCGACAAGGCGGTCGGCTACACCGTGGTCGTGGTGATCTGCACGATCATCGTCACCTGGGTCATCTTCTTCGCCGTCGCGGCGCTCGGATTCGGCATGGGCGCGGGTGCGCTGGCGGGAGCGGGCGCTGGAGGCGCCTACCGCCCCTGAGCTCGGCCGCACGCACGAGTTAGCCCGGGCCGGCCCGCAGCATGGGCCGGCCCGGGTCATTTTGGCCGGTCAGGATGCTCGAGGGGGGTGCGCCGAATCGTCAGGCCGGCGAAACGATATGACCACAGTCGCGTCTACAGAGCATGCAATCGAACGCCACCGCCACACGCACGAACGCACGTCTCGGAGCGTGGGTCACGGATTGGGGCAACGCTCTCACGCTCGTCATCATCGCGTACGCGGTGCTGTACCTGTCGCTGATGAGCCGCGAGCAAGGGAGCTTCTGGTCGCACGTGCTGCGGGCCGTCGCCTTCCTGCCCATGAACGCCGCGGCCGCGACGCTCGCGCTTCGCGCCAGCCAGCGCACGACCACCGACCCGCGCATCCGCCGGGCGCTCCGTCTCATCGGCATCGCGTACGCCTGCGTGTTCGTCGGCAACATGACCGCGTTCTACTGGAAGTACGAGCAGAACGGGAATCCGCTCGCCGACTGGACGAACGTCCTCTACTTCGGCTTCTACGGATTGGGACTCGCGGCGCTCCTGTCGATGCCGCTCGCGCGGCGCGTGCAGAACGAATACTGGAAGTTCATGCTCGACGCGGGAACCGTCATCGTCGGTGGCGGACTCGCGATCTGGTATCTCGTGATCATCCCGTCGAGCACGTACCAGCTCGATGGATTCTGGGGCACGTTCTGGTCGCTCGCATATCCGATCGCCTCGATGCTCCTGCTGCTCGGCGTCGTCACGGCATTCATGCGCCGTCCCGCGCAGACGAATGCCGGGACGCCCGCGATGCTGCTCACGGGATTGCTCCTCTATCTCGTGTCGGATCTGTCGACCGACATCACGCTGCTGCAGTACGGATGGGGAAGCACGAACTGGACTGACTTCGTGTACGTGTTCGCCTACGTCGTGATCGTGTGCGCGCTGGCGCGCTACTACGCGAAGCCGCCCGTGATTGCGAAGGAGAGCGACGACGCCACGCGCTCGCAGCCCTTCACCTTCCTGCCCTACATCAGCGTCGCCGTCTGTTACGCCCTGCTCGGCGTCGTCGCCGTACGACGCTGGCCCGAGCCCATGAGCGTGCTCGCCATTGGCGGCATCGCGATCACGGCGCTCGTCGTCATTCGCCAGATCGCCGCCGTGCGCGAGAACGTGCGATTGCTCTCCGAGCAGTCGAAGCGCGAGAACGAGGCTCGGTTCGAGGCACTCGTGCAGCATTCGTCCGACGTCATCACGATCGTCGATCCGGACATGGTCATTCGCTACGCGAGTCCGACCGTGATGCAGATCTTCGGACACACGCCCACGGAGCTCGAGGGGAAGCGCCTCTCCGATCTCGTGCATCCGGACGATGTGCCGCGCACGCTCGGCTTCTTCACCTCCGTCATGCCGCCTGGCGCCGTCACCACGCCGGCAGAATGGCGGATGCGGCATCACGATGGCGGCTGGCGCGACGTCGAGGTGATCGGCACGAATCTGCTCGAAGAGCCCACCGTTCGCGGCATCGTGCTCAACACGCGCGACATCAGCGAGCGGAAGGCGTTGCAGGCCGAGCTCACGCATCAGGCGTTTCACGACACGCTCACCGGACTCGCGAATCGCGCGCTCTTTCTCGATCGCGTGACGCACGCGCTCGTGCTCGCGCGCCGGCATTCGCGCACGATCGCCGTGATCTTCCTCGATCTCGACAACTTCAAGACCGTCAACGACTCGCTCGGCCACGCGCAGGGCGACATGCTGCTGATCCACACGTCCGAGCGCATGCAGACCGCGGTTCGCACGGCGGACACCATCGCGCGCTTTGGTGGCGACGAGTTCGCGATCCTCATCGAGGACGCATCCGACAACGATGCCGCCATGACCGTGGTCGAGCGCATGCTGGAGCTGATGCGGCACCCGTTCCATCTCGAGGGAAAGGAAGTGTTCGCGTCCGCGAGCATCGGCATTGCCGTCGCGGACACGAATCACACCGCGAGCGATCTGCTGCGGAACGCCGACATGGCGATGTACATCGCGAAGCAGAGCGGGAAGGGACAGTACCGCCGCTACGAAGCGCGCATGCACACCGAGGCGATGGAGCGGCTCGAGCTCGAGGCCGATCTGCGGCACGCGATCGATCGCGACGAGTTCACGCTGCGCTATCAGCCGATCGTCCTGCTGCAGACGGGAGAGATTGCGGGGGTCGAGGCGCTCGTTCGCTGGAATCATCCCACGCGCGGGATGCTCTCTCCGCTCACCTTCATTCCGCTCGCCGAGGAGACGGGGCTGATCGTGCCGCTCGGTCGCTGGGTCGTCCGCGAGGCGTGCAGGCAGGCCGTCGGCTGGCAAACGCTGAGGCCCGCGGGAAAACCGCTCACGCTCACGATCAACATCTCGGGACATCAGCTGCAGGGCGAGCACGTGGTGGAGGATGTGCGCCGCGCGCTCAGCGACAGCGGGCTCGATCCGCGCCATCTCGTGCTCGAGATCACGGAGAGTGTGCTCATGCAGCAGAGCGCGACCATTCTCGAGCGGTTGCACGCGCTCAAGGCACTCGGCGTTCGACTCGCGATCGATGATTTCGGCACCGGGTACTCATCGCTCGGATACCTGCAGCGCTTCCCGATCGACATTCTCAAGATCGACAAGACCTTCGTCGACGATGTGGGCCGCGGCGAGACGGAGTCCGCGCTCGCGCGCGCGGTGATCGCGCTGGGCGAGACGCTGCAGCTCCAGACGATCGCCGAGGGCATCGAGCTGAAGCAGCAGCTGAACGGCCTGCAGGATCTCGGCTGCGAGCTGGGTCAGGGCTTCTTCTTCGACAAGCCGATCAAGCCGGCGGAGCTCGAGCTCGCGCTGCGCAGTGCGTATGCGCCGCTGGTCGGCCGACACGCGGTGCCCGCAGGGCGCTAGTCGAGGCGCTGGTCGAACGTCAGGCTCCCGCACGATCGCTTCCTTGCACGAGGCTGGGCTCGCTCCGATCTTGTTGTCGACGATCGGACATCCCCGCACTCGAGCCAGGAGATCACGCGTGCAGATTTTTCCCCGGTGTGCCGCAGCAGCCCGCCTCGCGAGCATCAGCGTACTCGCCGCCGCCATCGTGTCGTGTGCGCGCACTGCGTCACAGCCTGCCGGATCGCACGGGAGCACCCCGTTGCGAGTGGGGATCTCGTTCCCGGCATCGCAGAGCTCGAAGCCGCTCGACGGGCGCGTGCTGCTGCTCATCTCGACCGACAGCGCGACTGAGCCGCGCCAGCAGATCTCCGATGCGGTGACGTCGCAGCAGCTGTTCGGCGTGGATGTCGACGGACTCGCGCCCGGCACCGAAGCGATCGTGAGCGATACAGTGCTCGGCTATCCCGTGAATTCGCTCGCGGACATCAAGGCGGGCGACTACTGGGTGCAGGGGCTGCTGCACGTGTACGAGACCTTCCATCGGGGCGACGGGAAGACGGTCAAGCTTCCGGCAGGCGATCGCGGAGAGGGGCAGCAGTGGCCCGACGCGCCGGGAAATCTCTACAGCAAGCCCGTGAAGATGCACATCGATCCGGCCAGCACGACGCCGATCCACATCGTGCTCGATCAGACGATCCCGCAGATCCCGCTGCCGCCGGACACGAAGTACGTGAAGCACTTCAAGGTGAAGAGCGAGCGCCTCACGAAATTCTGGGGACGACCCGTGTACCTCGGCGCGATTCTCGTGCTCCCGGAGGGGTTCGACACGCATCCGGATGCGCATTATCCGCTCGCGATCGCGCACGGGCACTTCGAGTCGGACATCGGCGATTTCCGCGAGTCGCCGCCCGACGCAAAGCTGCCGCCGTACAATCTCGACAGCTTGACCGTGCACTGCCCGAACGGTCACGAGATGTCGCTGTGCACGAAGTTCGGCTACGAGCGCCTGCAGCAGGAAAAGGCGCACGAGTTCTACAAGGAGTGGACCGGCCCAGGCTTCCCGCGCGTGCTGCTCCTTACCATTCAGCACCCCACGCCGTACTACGACGATTCGTACGCGGTGAACTCGGAGAACAACGGGCCGTACGGCGATGCGATCACCTACGAGCTGATTCCGTACGTCGAGTCGCACTACCGCGGGCTCGGTGCGTGGGCGCGCGCCGTGTACGGCGGGTCCACCGGTGGCTGGGAGGCGCTCGGCGTGCAGGTCAAGTATCCGGAGGACTACAACGGCGCGTGGGTGAACTGTCCCGATCCGATCGACTTCCATGCGTTCACGACGGTGGACATCTACCACGACGGCAACGCGTTCGTGAGCGCGGGGCCGTGGCGCACCACGCCGCGGCCGGCCGAGCGCGATTACTTCGGCCGCACGCGCGTGACGATGGAACAGTCCAATCAGAAGGAGGCGGTGCTCGGATCGAAGTCGCGCTCCGGCGGACAGTGGGACATTTGGGAAGCCGTGTTCTCGCCGGTGGGTGCGGACGGATATCCGAAGCGCATCTTCGACAAGCGCACCGGCGTGATCGACACGACCGTCGCCGCGTACTGGCGCGACAACTACGATCTCGTGCACATCATGCGGCGCGACTGGGCGACGCTCGGGCCCAAGCTGCGCGGCAAGATCACGCTCAACGTCGGCCGCTCCGACAACTTCTTCCTGAACGACGCCGTGTACCTGGCGGAAGACTTCCTCAAGAGCGCGAAGAACCCTCCGGCAGACGCGATCGTGGACTACGGGGCGCGCGACGAGCACTGCTGGAGCGGCGACCACGCGAATCCGAACCTCGTGTCGCGACTCACGTACGACAGCCGCTTCATCAAGCTTGCGGCGGCGCACTGGGTGAAGACGGCAAAGGGCGACACCACGAGCTGGCGATACTAGCCTGCGCGCGGGCGAATTATCTTAGTACTGAGATAATTGATTCCGTACGACTCCGCGCCGGTCGCGTGAGGCATGGCGTTCATGCAATTTCGTTCGCATGCGTGTGAGAGCCATCGCCACGATCTTCGATCTCGACGGAACGCTCGTGCAGACGGAGGCGCTCAAGGCGCAGTCCTACGCGCGCGCGGCCGTCGAGCTGCGCCCGGGGGCAATCGCGGCGCAGGACATCATCGTCGCGTACAACGATCTGGTCGGCCGGTCTCGCGAGGAGGTGGCTGCGGCGCTGCTCGCGCGGTTCGGTCTCGAGCCGTACGCCGAGCGGCGGATGCGGGAGCTCGGCGCACCCACGCCGCTCGATGCCTACATGGAGCTGCGCCTGCGCGACTACGAAGCGATGATCGCGAATGGGCAGCTGATCCGGGAGCAGGAGTATCCGTGGTCGACGGCGCTGCTGCGCGATGTGAAGCGATTGGGATACCCGCTTGGCATCGCGACCATGTCGCACCGCAAGCATGCCGTTCTGGTGCTCGAGCGCCTCGGCCTCGAGGGCGCGGCGGATGTGCTCGTGACGCGGGAGGACGTGACGGAGGCGAAGCCCTCGCCCGAGATCTATCTGCTCACGGCCCGGAAGCTGGACGCCGAGCCGCGCGATTGTTTCGTGCTCGAGGACTCGGTGCCGGGCGTTCGCGCCGCGAACGCGGCGGGAATGTGCTGCGTCGCGATCACGAACGACATGACGCGAGACGCGGTCCATGCCGCCGCCGTGCTGCCGCCGGAGCGAATCGTGGACGATCCGTCGCGCCTGGGAGATGTCGCGCGCGCGGTGCTCGAAGATCTTGCGCGGGCGCGGTGATGCGCGCAGGATAGCCGTTCACTCGGGTCATCCACGCGGTGGAGAGCAGACATGGCGAGACCACGCAAGCGCACGATCAAGCGGTACGGATGGGTTCCGGATCTCCCCGACCAGCGCGACTTCACCTTTCGCGTGCCAAGACGAACGGCAGTCGCGCTGCCGCCGCGCATGGATCTCCGCCCGCAGATGCCGCCGGTGTACGACCAGGGTCAGCTCGGCTCGTGCACGTCGAATGCGATCGGCGGCGCCTTCGAGTTCGAGCTCCGCAAACAGCACGAGCCTGACTTCATTCCCTCTCGGCTCTTCATCTACTTCAACGAGCGCGTGATCGAGCGCACGGTGGACACCGACAGCGGCGCGCAGCTGCGCGATGGCATGAAGACGCTCGCGAAGCAGGGCGTCTGTCCAGAAACTCTCTGGCCGTACGTGATCTCGGAGTTTGCCACCGCGCCCACCGCGGAGTGCTACGCCGAGGCGAAGAAGCATCTGGGCGTGACCTACATGCGCGTGGAGCAGGATGTGGCGCAGATGCGCGGCTGCGTCGCCGCGGGGTTCCCGTTCATCTTCGGCTTCACGGTGTACGAGTCGTTCGAGTCGGATGCGGTGGCACGCACGGGCACCGTGCCGATGCCCGAAGGCGACGAGCGCACGCTCGGCGGACACGCGATGTGCGTGGTGGGCTACGACAATCCGAAGAAGCTCTTCAT
>DASXQD010000164.1:0-5375 GCA_036493195.1 Gemmatimonadaceae bacterium
GCAAAGGATACGGCCGCCGTGTTCGCGCTCTATGCGGATGACGCGAAGTTGTTGCCCCCGGACGCACCGATCATGGACAAAGCGGCCGCACATGCGGTGCTTGGAGGACTCATTGCTGGTGGCGCGAGCGACTTCGTGCTCACCCCGGTAACGGCGTACGGAACCGAGGATCTGGCATACATGGTCGGCACGGCAACGTTCAAGATGGGCGGCGCCTCCGAGTCGGTGAAGTACCTCGACGTCGAACGTCGAGGCGCCGATGGGAAGTGGCGCTATGTCGCGGACATGTTCAGCGGAGTCGCGCCGATGAACGCGGCCGCCGCGCCGGCGAAGAAGAAGTAGCTCAGCTTCGGCACGCGTCAGCAACAATTCACGCGAAACGCGCAGGAAATCCCCGCACGGCAGCCGCTTGCCACAACCGCATGGTAAATCGAGGCGGTCGGCAGTATGCTCTCGCTCTCTCCCTCATCGAGCGAGTGAGTGCCTGTCATGAGACGCTTCGTTCCCGCGTTTGCCGTCTGCCTCATTTTCGGGATGCAGCCGAGAGTCGCTCCCGGCGACGCCGTCTACACGCGCCCCGGACGAATCGTGGCTGCCGCGGATGGCGCACGATTGAACCTCTACTGCATGGGAAGCGGCTCGCCCGCGGTCATCTTCGAGTCGGGCTTTGAGGATTGGGCGCCCGCATGGGCGGTCGTTCAGCCGAGAGTCGCGAAATGGACGCGGGCCTGCAGCTACGATCGCGCCGGTGCCGGATTCAGTGGTCCCGGACCGATGCCACGCACGAGCGTGCGCATCGCAAACGAGTTGCACAGCGCGCTCCACACGGCCGGCATTGAGGGACCGTACATCCTGGTCGGCAACGCATTCGGCGGCGATCCCGTACGCACCTTTGCAAGTCTCTATGCGAGTGATGTCGCCGGGCTGGTGATGGTGGAAGCCGACGCGAGCGACTTCGAGCCCAAGGCGATGCAGGACCGCGAGCATCGAGGAGAGTCCACGTACGTCGGCAGGCTGGGCGAATGTCGCGATTCGATCGCCGCGGGCAAGCCGCTGCCGCCGCTGCCCGCCCGACCGGGCAAGCCGCGACGCACCTGCGCGCAACAATTTTTCCGCGGACTCCCAGAAGCCGAATGGTCGCCGGAGCTGAACGCCTCGCTGCTTCACATCGCCGAGTCGAAGGTGGCGATGTATGACGCCTTCATTTCGGAAATGGAGCAGATGGCTTGGGATGAAACGTGGCTCCTGCAACATCGCCGCTCACTCGGCAGCCGTCCGGTCAGAGTGCTGACCACGGGCAACCACGGCGTTGGCCATTTGCCCGATCCGGATGCGCACGATCCGAAGCGGATCGAGTACGAGCATCAGATCGCGCTGGCGCAGGCGCATTGGCTCGAGCTCTCCTCGAATGCGAAACAGATTCACGTGCCTTCGAGCTCGGAGTACGTGCAGTTCGATCAGCCCGATTCCGTGGTCAGTGCGATTCGCGACGCGTACGACCAGAGCAAGGCGTCGCGCTAGGCGACGAGCTCACGCCGTGCGCTGCATCGTCCCCAGCGCCGTGTCGACAACTGTGCCGAAGACGAGATGTCCTGCGAGGCCGCGCGCGTGTGTCTGCCATGGGAACGCTCGTGGTCCCGGCGTGAGACCGAAAGCGGGCGTCACGAGCTCGTCCATGATGAGAAAGAATGCGGCGCCAAAGAGCAGTCCGTGACCCGATCGAACGGCACGGACGCGCGGCCGCAAAACACCATAGAGCGCGCCGGCGGACACTCCCAACGTCCAGTGAATGCCATTTCCGAAACGCGAGCGCTGCTCGTTGCTCAACTGCTCGTGCGCGAGCCTCGCAACTTTCTCGGCGGCCACGCCGTAGGCAGTCTTCCCCCCACGAGCCTGGTCTTCGCGTCGCCGGACTGCCTTGCTCTCGCGCTCATACAGCACGGTGGTAGCCTTGCCCATGAGCCAGGTCGCGAGAGCGCCGGCAACCATGCCGGCGATCGCGTCCATCGCGCGTGAATGCTTCCGCTTCATTTCCAGTCTCCGAATACTCTTGCGTGCTGCATTGGGCATACATCGCGCCCACGCGCGAGCCTCTCGCTCGATTCGGGCTCAGCCACCCGAGCAATGTGTCTCGAAAGACTGGCAGCTACGCGCGCATTGCGATCGCAGGGTCGATGCGCGACGCGCGGTTTGCCGGGATCCAGCAGGCGATGACGCCGATCGCCGTCATCATCGCTGCCACGGTAACGAAGGTCGTGGGGTCGTGGGGCGCGACGCCGAAGAGCAGCCCGCGAATGACCCGCGCCACAAAGAAGGCGACCGCCACACCGACGCCGAGCCCAACGCCCAGCAACACGCCGCCTTCGCCGAGGATCATTCGCTGCACGCGGCCGCGGTCTGCGCCGAGGCTCATGCGAATGCCGATCTCGTTGGCGCGCGCACTCACGGAGAACGCGAGCACTCCCGCGATGCCAACCGCTGCGACAACCACCGCGAGTGCGCCGAAGAGCGAGATGAGCTCGGCATTGAGCCGGCGCGGTGCCACACTCTGATCCTTGATCTGCGCGACGGTCTTGACGTCCTGAATGGGTGCATCCGGCGCAATGGTGTGCACGTGGCGCGTCGCGAGCAATGCGAGCGCGGACGGATCGCCGCTCGAGCGAAGCACGAGCGTGCCGCTGATTGCGACCTCCTGCGCGAACGGCATGTACACCACCGACACGGGCTGCGCGTCCATTCCGCCATCCTGCGTGTTGCTGCTGACGCCCACGATGGTGCGCCACTCACTCGTAAATGGTGTGAAGCGAAGCACGTCGCCCGTCCAGGCCACGCGTTTCCCAATCGGACTTTCGTTCGGGAAATAACTTTTTGCGAGCGTCTGGTTTATGATCACGACCTTCTCCGAGCCCAGTCGATCGGCATCGGTGAACGCGCGTCCGGACACCAGGGGGATGCCCGCGGCCTCGAAGTACTGCGGATTCGCCGTTCGGAGCGACGCCCGCGGTATCGCTTCACCTGGCTCGAGCGGTCTCGATTCGACCTTGAGATCGAAGCCGAGTCCATCGCCCTCGAGCGGCATGTTGGATCCCAGCCCCACGTCGATCACACCGGGCAGTGTGGCGAGATCGACGCGCATCCGCTCGTACTGCTGTTTCGCGACGGCATCGGCCGCCGAGTCCAGGGCCGCGAAACTCACGAGTGGCACGCGCATCGACAACACGTCCTCCGTCTCCAGACCCGTGCGCACCTCCGACAGCCGTATCATCGTTCGTGTGAGGAGCCCGGCGCCAGCCAACAACACCACGGACACGGCGATCTGCGCGATGACGAGCGCGCGCTGGAGGCGCTGCTTTCGCACGCTCCCGCTCGTGCGCCGCGTGCCCGCCGCGATCCATGACGCGAACGCCCCCTCCCTCGGCAGCGACGCAACAAAGGAGAGCAGCAGAGCAACCGCAATCGCCAGCGCGAGCATGAACGCCAGCACCACCGTGTCGAGCCGAATCTCGCCCGCTCGCGGCGAATAGCGCTGCGCCAGTGCCACCAGCACGCGAACGCCGGCCATTGCGAGCACGAGACCGAGCAGCGCGCCCAGCAGGGTCAGCACGAGATTTTCGGCGAGCAGCAGCCGGCGAAGCCGCATGGTTCCGGCACCGAGTGCCGCGCGCACCACGAGCTCCTGCTCGCGTCGTACGCCGCGCATGAGCGTGAGATTCACGACGTTGGCGGCGGCAATGATCATGACGAACAGCGCGGCCGCCATGAGAAGCCAGATGGTGGTCCGCGCGCTTTCGCCGAGTACCTCCTTGTATGGAATCACCGCCGCGCGAAAGTGCGAGCCCGGATCATACGACTCCTTGTACTCGCGCTGCATGCGCGCGTGCACTGCGCCGACTTCGGCGCGCGCCTGCTGCAACGTGGCGCCCGGCGCGAGCCGCGCGACGACAGTGGTCATGCGATGCGTGCGCCCCTGCACCATGAGCGCACTGGTATGGTGAGGGCTGATCACCATGTTCATCAGGGCATCCGCACGATTCGGGTAAAACGGAGCCGGCTCGAGCACGCCGATCACCGTCGCCGACTGCCCATCCATGCGGAGCTGCTTGCCGACGATTGACGGATCGCCTCCGAACTCCTTCAACCAGTACTCGTGCGTGAGCACTATCACGGGCGGCACGCCTGCGCCGTCATCGCTCGAGCGCGTGACTCTGCCGAGCACCGGATTGAGCCCCATCACCTCGAAAAAATTGCCGCTGACGAGCAGCACGTTGAGACGAACGGTATTGCTCTCGCGGCGGAGCGTCACCGCCCACGGCGAGTACTCCGCGAGGCCGCCGAGTGCGTTCGCGCCCTCACGAAGATCGCGAATCTCGGGAACCGAGAAGCCGATGTCCGCTCCGCCCGGCCCGTCGGTGGACTGCCGCAAATACACGAGTCTGTCGCCGTTGCGCTGCGGGAGCGGCTTCAGGAGCACGCCGCGCACGACGCTGAAGATCGCGGTATTCGCTCCGATTCCGAGCGCCAGCGTGAGGACCACGACCGCGGTGAAGGCGGGACTCTGACTCAGCGAGCGAATCGCGTATTTGACATCCGCCGTGAGGTTGTCGAGCCATGGGAGCCCGCGCTGTGCGCGCACCGCCTCCGCGGCCACTGTCATTCCCCCTGATGCGATGAGCGCCTCTCGCCGCGCGAGCTCCGGCCGCATTCCCCGCCGGATGTTCTCGGCGATGGCCATCTCGAGATGGGTATTCAGCTCTTCGCGCAGCTCCTCACCTGCATTCGTGCTCGCGAAGAAGGCACGGATGCGCACGAGCGCGCCACGCAAATACCTCACGACGATTCTCCGGTGCGGGGGGCGAGAAAGGCAGCCATCAATTCGGCGGTCCTGTGCCAGTCGCGCGCTTCCCGCGCCAACTGCCTGCGGCCGGCCGGCGTCAGCGCATAGTACTTCGCGCGCCGATTGTTCTCGGATTGGCGCCACTCCGCGGTGACGAAGCCCTCCTGCTCGAGCTTCACGAGCGCGGGATAGAGCGTGCCGTAGTTGAGCGAGAGCTTGTTGCCGCTCGTCTCCTCGATGCGGCGCGCCACCCCGTAGCCATGCAGGGGTCCCAGCAGCTCGAGCGTCCTGAGAATCATCAGAGCGAGCGTGCCCTGCTTCACATCCATTTTGCCGCCCATGTGCCGTCCTATTGGATTCCTATATGACTGTAGCATCCGCGCTTGCGCAGCGCAAGCACGACACGTGTCGAGCGCGGGAACCTCGTCGTTTTCGGACGTGTGAACGGAGACACTCGCAGCGTGTGCGGCCGAGACTGCAATCCCGCGGGGTCCTCCGCACCCGGCACGATTGGCGCACAGCAGTGTAAGGTTCCTCACGC
>DASXQD010000165.1:0-6657 GCA_036493195.1 Gemmatimonadaceae bacterium
AACGCCCACGTCGGCGTGTAGAGCGACTGAAGCCCGAGCAGGGCGTCGAGCGAGTAGCGGCCGAAGCCGGTGAGTGCGAGCCCGACGGCGACGGTGCCGTAGAAGAGCGCGACCTCGATCCCGTTGGACATCGCGAAGAGCCCGTTCTTCCAGTGCACGCTCACCGCGGCGACGATCATCACGGACAGCATCAGCGCCGGGCCCACCGGGCCGAGAAGGCCGAGCGCGACGAGCAGCCCGCTCACGATCTCCGTGGTGGACGCAACGCGTGCGAAGAGGTGGCCGGGCCGAAAGCCAATCGACTCGAAGTACATGCCGGTGCCGGCGATGCCGTGTCCGCCGAACCAGCCGAAGAGCTTCTGCGATCCGTGGGCGGCCATGAGGAGCCCGGCCACTACGCGAAGAACCAGAAGGCCGACGCTGAGGGTGGCGAGATCGAGGAGAGAGTTGGACATGGTGCTGTTCCTGAAAAAAGTAGAGTGCCCCAAATTGCCTGTTATAACAACCATTTGGTGGTCAAAAAGGTTCACGAGGCTTCGCGGATCAGCTCCAGGGCCTCGATCAAGGCCTTGACGCTCCGGTCCGACAGGCGGTCCATTCGGCCGCCCTCGGCCTCCTCGAGCGCAGGCGTCGCCTTCGCCAACAGGCGCCGGCCCTTGGCCGTGATGCGCGAGGTCACATGGCGTTGGTCGGCGGCGTCGCGCTTCTTGCTCACGAGCGCCAACTCCGTCATTCGATCCAGCAGGCGTGACACGTCCGGCACGCGCGAGACCAGGCGCTCGCCGATCTCACGCCCGCACAGCCCGGCGGAGCCGGCTCCCTGAAGAATGCGCAGCACGTTGTACTGCGTCATCGTGAGCCCGAATGGGCGAAGAAGCTCGTTGAGGCTGTACTCCAGCACGCTCGCCGTCCGGAGAATCGAGAGCAACGCCTCGTCTCCGGGCCGCTCGAACGGCCTGCTCTGTTTGATCTCGTCCTGAAGTCGACTCGGCATTTGCGAAATATACCTGTTATAACATGAATCTCAATCGCTTGCGATCGCCTTCGGCGTCAGAGCTCGAAACGCCACAGGCCGGTATCTTCGCCCTGTGTCTGCAGGTGGCGCGCTCGCACCCGGAATACACGCTCGAGCACCTCGGCCGGGATCGCCCGCGGGTCGCTCGTGTTCACCGCAACCGTCCCGCGCTCGAGCAGCACGAAGTGATCGCCATACTCGAACGCCATGTTGAGATCGTGCAGCACGGCGATCACCGTGCAGCCGGGTGAGAGCAGCCCGCGCACGACCTTCAGGATGTGCAGCTGATAGTGCACATCGAGCCCGCTCGTGGGCTCATCGAGGAACAGAAAGCGCTGCGCTTGCGCGCTGCCCGGCGCGCTGGCGTCGCTCCAGATCTGCGCGAGCACCCTCGCGAGATGCACCTTCTGCTGCTCGCCGCCCGAGAGCGTCGGGTACGGCTGGTCGCGCTTGTCCTCCATCCCCACGAGCTCCAGCGCTCGATTCACGATCTCGAGATCGTACCCCGTGGGCACGCGTCCGTAGTGCGGGTAACGTCCCATGAGCACCACGTCCGCCTCCGGAAGCGCGAACGCGAGCTCGACGTGCTGCGACAGCACCGCGCGCCGCCGCGCGAGCGGCTCCGACGCGAGCCCCGCGATGGGCTCTCCATCGTAGCGCACATCGCCCGACGTCGCGTGCGCGAGTCCCGTCGCGATTCGCAGCAGCGTGGATTTGCCCGCACCGTTGGGACCGAGGATCACGTTCAGCTTCCCCGGCTCGAAGCGCACGCTCACGCGGTCGAGAATGAGCGCGCCGCCCGCACGGAACGAGACGTCCCGAAGCTCGACCCCACGCTTTTCAGTCCCAGGACGTTCAACCCCATGTCGTTCAACCATAGTAGCCCGAGCTCCCGCTCCGCTGGTCCCGCAACAGGATCCAGAGAAACACCGGCGCGCCGATCACCGCCGTGATGATCCCGATCGGGAGCTCCGCCGGCGGGATCACCTCGCGCGCAACGATGTCGACCACCACCATCATCGTGGCGCCGAGCAGCGCGGAAGCGGGGAGCAGAAAGGCGTAGCTCGAGGAGCGCATCATCCGGAGCGCGTGCGGGACGACCAGCCCGACGAACGCGATCACACCCACCATCGCCGTGGTCGCCGCCACCATGATCGTGTTCACCACGAGCAGCCGCGCGATGAGGCGTCGGGGATCGCTGCCGAGGTACGCCGCCTCGTCTTCACCGAGCATCAACGCGTTGAGCGGCTTCGCGTAGCCGATCGAGATCGCGAAGCATGCGGCGAAGCACACGCCAACGAGCGCAACGCCTCGCCAGTCCGCGGTGGTGAACGTCCCCAGGCTCCAGAACACGATGTTGCGCGCCTGCGGGTCCCGCGCGACGTACGACAGAAATCCGGTGCCCGCACCGCACACCGCGTTCACCGCGATGCCGGCGAGCAGCAGCGTGAACACGTTCACCTTTCCGAACGAGGACGAGATGCGATACACGAGTATCGTCGCCGCGAACGCTCCCGCGAACGCGAGCACGGGCACCGCGAACACGCCGAGCGGCGCGCTGAACGCGAGCGCGCCCGTGCTGCCGCCGAGCACGAAGATCAATGCCGCGCCGAGCGCCGCGCCCGCGGATGTGCCCGCGAGCCCCGGCTCCACGATGGGATTGCGAAAGAGTCCCTGCATGAGCGTTCCCGACACGCCGAGCACCGCGCCCGAGAGCGCCGCGAGCAGCACGCGCGGGAGACGAAGCTGAAAGAATACGCTGCGGCCGAGCGTGTCGGCCTCGCGCATAGGCGTCCATCCGGCACCCTGCGCGAGATAGCTCGCAATGCGCGCGGGGGTAAACGTGAACGCGCCGAGGCACGCCGAGGCCACGAGCGCCGCCAGGAGTACGAGTGCGAGGGTGAGGTACACGAATGTGTCCGACCGCCGCGCGACCGGCATTCGTCCCGCGTGATCGCCTCCCATCAAGGCTGAGCGGGCGAGGTCGCTCTCGAATGCAGCCAGTCGGCGATCTTGCGCAGCACGGCGGGAGTGCGCGGCGAGAAGTACATGACCTCCGTCTCGTCCACTCGATACACGTGTCCCGACTTCCCCGCCGGCGTGAGCGCCACCCCGGGCAGCGATGCGAACTTCGCCGCGCTCCCGAGCCGGTCGAATCCGACATCGGTTGCGATGATGATGTCCGGCGCCGCCTTGGCTATGAGCTCGGGTGTGAGACGCAGCATCCCGCCGGTCGAGTCGATGGCGTTGACGCCACCCGCCCACTGGATGAGCTGGTCGGCGGTGGACCCGCGTTTGAGACCCAGATAGTCGTTCACCATCTGTCCGAAGTGCATCACGAGCACGCGCGGCCGTCGGCCCGCTGCCCACTTCGTGCTGTCGCGCAACACGTCGGACATCTGCTGCTTCCACGCAGCGACCACCGAGTCAGCCTGCGCCTGGTGATGGAACTCCTTCCCGAGCCGCTGCATGAGGAGCTGCGCACTGTCCGGCGTGGATCCGGGCGTGAGCACGACCACCGGGATGCCCACCTTGCGCACCTGCTGCACCACCGCGTCGGGCCCGAGATTGCCGTCCGTGAGGAGCATCGTGGGGCGCATCGAGACGATCCCCTCTGCGCTCAGCGCGCGATGATAGCCCACCGATGGCAAGGTCTTGATCGGGGGCGGATAGACCGACGTCAGGTCGCGCGCCACCAGCACCGACTCCGCGTGGATATCGTAGAGAAACTCGTTGATCTGCTTCGAGACGCAGACCACGCGTGGACCATGGCCCACATCGCCGCGGCCGCAGGCGAGGGCAGCGAGCGCGATCGACACCGCCAGTATTTTCATCACGCGCCGGCAGCCTCCGGTGGCGGCGTCACGCCTGCGCCGGCCTCGCGGCGCTTGCGAGCGCGCGAGCGGATCCAGCTCTGCAGCTCGTCGAGATAGGTGTAGAACACCGGCGTGACGTACAGCGTGACGAGCTGCGAGAACGCGAGGCCGCCCACCACCGCAACACCGAGCGGCCGCCGCGTGGAGGCCCCCGCGCCCCACCCGATCGCGATCGGCAGCGCGCCCATGAGCGCGGCCATCGTCGTCATCATGATCGGCCGGAAGCGCACGCTCGCCGCCTTCACGATCGCCTGCTCCGGCGTGCTGTGATCCGTGCGCTCCGCCTCGATCGCGAAGTCGATCATCATGATCGCGTTTTTCTTGACGATGCCAATGAGCATGATCATCCCGACGAGGCTGTACACGTCCAGGTCCAGACCGAAGATCAACAGTGTCACGATCGCTCCGAACACCGCGAACGGGAGCCCGGACAGAATCGTGATCGGATGAACGTAGCTCTCATACAGCACGCCGAGAATGATGTAGATGACGAACACCGCCAGTGCGAGCAGGAGCGTGAGCCCCTGCTGCGTTCCCATGAACGCCTGCGCGAGCCCCGAAAAGTTCGACGCGACGGTCGGCGGAAGAATGCTCTTCGCATCCCGCTCCACGGTGCTCACGGCGCTTCCGAGCGACACGCCCGGCGCGAGATCGAAGGAGATCGTCACCGCGGGGAGCTGCCCCTCGTGGTTCACGGTGACGGGCCCGTTGCCTAGCGTGAACTTCGCCACGGCGCTGAGCGGCACGACGGTGCCGCTGGTCGAGCGCACCCAGAGCGAGCCGAGGGATGGGATGTCCTGCTGGAACTCCGGCAGCAGCTCCATCACCACCCAGTACTCGTTGGTTGAAGTGTAGATCGTCGACACCTGGCGCTGGCCGAACGAGTCATAGAGCGTGTTCTCGATCTCCGTTGCGGACACGCCGAGCTGGCCCGCCTGCCCGCGATCGATGTCGACGGTCACCTGCGGATTGTCGATCAGGAGGTCGCTCGTGACGTTCTCGAGCTGTTTCTCCTGCCGCAGGCGTGCCTCGAGATGCGCAGCCGCGCTGTCGAGCGCGACGATGTCGCCACTCTGCAGCGTGTACTGGTAGAGGCTCTTCGAGGTGAGTCCCCCGATCGAGATCGCCGGCGGATTCTGGAAGTACACGGAGATGTCGGGCACGCCGGTGACGTCGTGCGTGAGCTGCCGCGCCACCTCGTCCGCGCTGTGCTTGCGCTGGCCCAGCGGCTTGAGACCGATCGTCAGCTGCCCCTGGTTCGCCGCGGCGCTCGTGCCCACCGCCGATGTCACCGACAGCACGTCGGGATTCTTCCTCACGATGTCCGCCACCGTCGCCTGCGCGTTGATGAGCGAGGTGTACGACGCGCCCTGTGCCGCCTCCGTCGTGCCGAGCAGCTGTCCCGTGTCGCTGCTCGGGAAGAGCCCCTTGGGCATGACGACGAAGAGAATGATCGTCGCCACGAGGATCACGCCCGAGAACACCAGCGTCGGACCACGGCGCGCCATCACCCAGTCGAGACTGCGCTCGTACTTGTGCAGCACGCGCTCGTAGATGCGCTCGGTGGCGCGGTAGAATCGGCCCTGTGTCGCCTCCTTCGTGGCGCGCAGAAAGCGGCTGGAGAGCATCGGCGTCAGCGTCAGCGACACGAATCCCGACACCAGAATCGCGACGCCGATCGTCACCGCGAACTCGTGGAAGAGCTTTCCGATGATCCCGCCCATGAACAGGATCGGGATGAACACGGCCGCGAGCGAGAGCGTCATCGAGACGATCGTGAACGCCACCTCCGTACTTCCCTCGATTGCCGCCTGCAGCGGCGGTTTCCCCATCTCCATGTGGCGCACGATGTTCTCGAGCATCACGATCGCGTCGTCCACCACGAAGCCGACGGCGAGCGTGAGCGCCATGAGCGAGAGATTGTCGAGGCTGTAACCGAGCAGGTACATCACGGAGAACGTGCCGATGATCGACATCGGCAGCGCGAGGCTCGGAATCACGGTGGCCGAGAGGTTGCGCAGGAAGAGAAAGATCACGAGCACGACGAGCACGAGGGTGAGCTCGAGGGTGAACGTGACGTCGTGCACCGACTCCTCGATGGTCGTCGCGCGATCGTAGAGCAGCTGCACGTGCACCGACGGCGGGATCTCGAGCTTCACGCGCTCGAGCGCCGCCTTGGCAGCGTTCGACACCTTCACCGTGTTCGTGCCCGGCTGTCGCTGAATCGCGAGCACGATCGCGCGCTGGCCGTTGTACCAGCTCGCGGTCTTGTTGTTCTGCACGTCATCGCTCACGCGGCCCACGTCCGAGAGATGCACAGGCGCGCCATTGCGATACGCGACCACCATGTTCCGGAATGCATCCGCGTTCTCGAGCTGGCCGGTCGCCTGCACCGTGAGCGCGACCTTGGGCCCCCACAGCACGCCCGTGGGCAGATTGACGTTCTGGCTCGACACGGCAGTCGTGATGTCCTCGAGCGCCAGGTTGCGCGCCGCCATCTGCCGCGGGTCGAGCTGGATGCGCACCGCGTACTTCTGTGCGCCGTACACGAGCACCTGCGCCACGCCGCCCACCATCGAGAGCCGCTGCGCGATGGTGGTCTCGCCGTATTCATCCAGCTGCGAGATCGGCACCTCCGTGCTCGTCAGCGCGAGCGTCAGAATCGGCGCATCGGCCGGATTGGTCTTCTGGTAGCTGGGCGGCAGGATGCCCTGCGGCAGCTGCCGCTGCGTCTGCGTGATCGCCGACTGCACGTCCTGCGCGGCC
>DASXQD010000166.1:0-2059 GCA_036493195.1 Gemmatimonadaceae bacterium
TCCTTGAGGAGCAGTCCGTACGCAGCGGCGCCGCGATTGCCCTCGAAGCGATTCTCCACCATCTGCACGCCGTGCGAGTACATCACCGCGACGCCCGCGCCGTTGTGGCGAAAGGTGTTGCCCTCATAGTCACAGCTGTCCGAATACATGAAATGAAGGCCGTAACGGAGATTGTCCGTGCTCACGTTCCCGTGAACGTGTGCCTGGCGCGTGAACTCGAAGTAGATGCCGTCGCGATGCCCCGTGATGTGATTCTCCGCGATGGTGATCTCGCGCGAGTGCCACAGGTGGATGCCGTTTCCGGACGTCGCGTCGCTGACGTGCTCCGCACGCAGCTGGTTGCCCTCGACGATGCAGGAGGACACCTCCTGCAGATAAATGCCGAAGAACGCGTTGTCGATTCTGTTGTCGCGAATCTCGCAGCTCGATGCCTGAATGATCTTGATCGCCGCAAGATCTTCCGTGAACGCAACGCCCACGTTGATGAAGTGGACTCCGCGCACCATCACGCTGTCGCTCGTGATGGTCATGATCTGCCGCTTCCCCTCACCATCCAGAATGGCATCGCCGTCCCCGATGATGCGTACCGGCTTGCCCACGACGATCGTGGTGTCGCGATACGTTCCGGGGTGCACGAGAACGGTTCCACCTCGAGCAACGAGCGAGAGCGCAGCGCGAATGGTGCGCACCGGCCCGCCGGGAGACACGTTGACGATGAGCGTCGCACGATCCGGCTGCTCTCCCTGCGCACGAACGGACGGGGCGCCCAGAGCGAGCGATGCCAGTACCGTGACGAGCGCCACACCGCCGCGCACGTCAAGCATTCGCGGGCCTGCAGGTTGCCGACCGATATACCGTCACCACCGCGAGCGTCGCGAGTGCAAAGGCGACGAAGGCCAGCCATCCCCCCGCATCGGGCCACGAGACCGCCGTGAAGTTGAGGAGCTGCTTCACTCCCATGAGCGGCGGCTGATAGTTCATGCCCGGGATCTTGATGATCGCGTGCTCGAAATCGATGTTGTGACCATAGTCGTACTCCCATCGCCAGAAATCGACGAGCCCCGCGGCACTCGCGACGAAGAAGGCGACGAACCAGGCATACAGCGGCCGGCGCCGGCCAACGAGCGCGGCGATCAACCCCGTCACGATCAGCGCGCCGAGGATCCACGGCATCATGCGGAGCTCGGGAATCGCTTCGGGCGTGATGCGCTGCATCCCGATGTAGTGATTGAGCCCATTGATGTTGTCGAGATCGTACATGGTCGCGCCACGAATGCTGTTGATGCTGATCCGCATGCCCAGTCCCTCGGGGTACTGCGGCGCGACGAGCTGCACGCGCCAGAGCGGGAGGAAGAACAACCCGATCAGGCTGAGCGATGCCAGGGCGGTGACTGCCTGAGCGAAGCGGGAAATGCGAGTGGTCCGGCTCATTTGTGCTCTTTCGCCCCACCGTGCTTCGCTGCAAGGTCGTGCTCGTGCTCGGTCTCCTCCGCCTTCTGCGCGACCGCCGACTGCGCCGTGCGACTGGTGTTGGCCATGAGCGCCACTGTCGAGCCCGCAGGCGAGACGCGCACATACCCCTGCATCTCCTGGTGCAGCGCGGAACAGAAGTCCGTGCAGTAGAACGGATAGACGGCGGGCGCCTGCGGAGTCCACTTGAGCGTGCGCGTTTCTCCGGGCGGAAGCGTCAGCCCCGACGTCGTCGCGCCGAACACGGCAAACCCGTGCGCGATGTTCCAGTCCTGCTCGATGTTGGTGACGTGGAAATAGACGGTGTCACCAACCTGAATTCCTTCGAGAATGTCCGGCGCAAAGTGGCTCCGGATCGCGATCATCTTCACGTCCACGCGCTTCCCGTGTCGCTCGATGCCGCCATCGTGCTCCGACATCGTCACGAACGGATTTGCATTCTCGCTCAGCTTCTCGAACTTGAGCGACGCGGGTTGAAGCATCGCGGCCGGCACCGCCTGCGCATAATGCGGCTCGCCGAGCGTGGGGAAATCGAGCAGCATCTTCATCTTGTCGCCGCTGATATCGATGAGCTGCGCCGAGCGCGAGC
>DASXQD010000167.1:0-2596 GCA_036493195.1 Gemmatimonadaceae bacterium
CTTCGTGCATCGCGACGATCAGAAGATCGGCGAGATGGACATCGGTCGCGGGGCGATCTACTGGCGGGGCGGCAACAAGCAGAAGTGGGAACGCATCGGCTGGACGCGCTTCGCTGAAATGATGGACGATCTCGTGTACCGAAAACGCTGAGCTCCGCGCTTGACCGTTTGTGTCCGTTTGTGTCCGTCTGTGTCGTCTCATCCAATTTGTTTTGCCCGACTCGCCCGGCCCTCGCGTCCAACCGGCAACAGAATCTAGGGACGAGCAAAGGCAACTGTGAAGAATGACAAAAACGGACACAAACGGACACTAACGGAGAAAGCAAAACGCTCTGCAGCGTTGCTCCATTCTGCTTCTACTTCCGCTTGACCAGACTCCGTAGCACGTACTGCAGGATTCCACCATTGCGGTAGTACGTCGCCTCTTCGGGCGTATCGATCCGCGAGCGCACAGCGAAGCGCTTCACGCTTCCGTCGCTCGCCGTCGCCTTCACGGTGAGCATCGCACGCGGCTTCGTCGCATCGTCGAAGCCCTCGAGGTCGTACGTTTCGAAGCCCGTGAGTCCCAGGCTCTGGCGCGACTGATCGTCCGCGAATTCCAGCGGCACGATCCCCATGCCCACCAGGTTCGAGCGATGGATGCGCTCGAACGACTCGGCGATCACCGCGCGCACGCCGAGCAGGAGCGTGCCTTTCGCCGCCCAGTCGCGCGACGAGCCCGTGCCGTACTCCTTCCCCGCGATGATGATCAGCTGCGTCCCGCTCTTCTGGAATTCCATCGACGCATCGAAGATCGTCACCGGCTTGGCACCCGGTGCCGTACCTGTCCACCCGCCCTCCGTGCCCGGCGCGAGCTCGTTGCGGAGGCGAATGTTCGCGAAGGTGCCACGCATCATCACCTCGTGGTGCCCGCGCCGCGCGCCATACGAGTTGAACTCGCTCGTCGGCACGCCGTGCGCGATCAGCCACTTCCCCGCGGGACTCGCCGCCGGGATCGAGCCCGCCGGCGAGATGTGATCCGTCGTGATCGAGTCGCCGAGCATCGCGAGCACGCGCGCGCCGCGCACCGGAGCCACCGGCTTCACCTCGGGGGTCATCCCCTCGAAGAACGGAGGATTCGCTACGTACGTCGAATCCTTGCTCCACGTGTATCGGCTGCCCGTCGGGAAGGGGAGCGAGCGCCACTGCTCGTCGCCCTCGAACACGTTCGCGTACTGCTTGTCGAACATCGCGCTCGTGATCGACGACAGCACCGTGTCTTCCACTTCTTTCGGGCTCGGCCACACATCGCGCAGGAAGACCGGGCCATTGGCGCCGATGCCGAGCGGCTCGGTCGCAAAGTCGATGTCCATGCGTCCGGCGAGCGCGTACGCGACGACGAGCGGCGGCGACGCCAGATAGTTGAAGCGCGTGTGCGGGTTCACGCGCCCCTCGAAGTTTCGATTCCCCGACAGCACCGCGCAGACGATCAGCTTCTCCTGCTCGATGGCATCGAGAATGGGCTGTGGCAGCGGACCCGAGTTGCCGATGCACGTGGTGCAGCCGTAGCCCGCGAGATAAAAGCCGAGCTGCTCGAGCGACTTCATCACGCCGGCCTTCTCGTAGTAATCCGTGACCACCTTCGAGCCCGGGGCGAGGCTCGTCTTCACCCACGGCTTCGTCTTGAGCCCGAGCGCGACCGCCTTCTGCGCGAGCAGTCCGGCGCCGAGCATCACGCTCGGGTTCGACGTGTTGGTACAGCTCGTGATCGCGGCAATGACCACCGCGCCATGCCTGAGCGCGAACTGCTGCCCATTGTACGTCACGCTCGCGCCGCCGCTCTTCGCCATCACCTCGGCGGGATCCGTAGCGACTGCTGCGGGCGCGAGCTGCGTTTGCGCGCTCACCGCCGTCGCCTTCTGCACCGCGATCGCGCCTGCGAGCGTCCCGATGCGCTCCATCTCGGCGCTCCACGCCTCGTTGAAGGCCTTCTTCGAGTCGGACAGCGGCACACGGTCCTGCGGACGCTTGGGGCCCGCGAGGCTCGGCTCCACGGTGCCCAGGTCCAGCGAGACGGAATCGGTGAACTCCGGATCAGGAGTATCATCACTCCTGAACATCCCCTGCGCCCTGCTGTACTCCTCCACCAGTCGCACCTGCTGCTCGCTGCGTCCGCTCAAGCGCAGATACTTGAGCGTCTCCGCATCCACGGGGAAAAAGCCCACAGTCGCGCCGTACTCCGGCGCCATGTTGGCGATCGTCGCACGGTCCGCGAGCGAGAGACTCGACAGTCCCGATCCGTAGAACTCGACGAACTTTCCGACGACTTTCTTCTTGCGCAGAATCTGCGTGACGGTGAGCACGAGATCGGTGGCTGTCGCGCCGGCTGGCAGCTTGCCGTGCAGACGGAAGCCCACCACCTCGGGGATCAGCATCGAGAGCGGCTGGCCGAGCATCGCCGCCTCGGCCTCGATCCCGCCCACCCCCCACCCGAGCACGCCAAGGCCGTTGATCATCGTCGTGTGCGAGTCGGTGCCGACGAGCGTGTCGGGATAGTAGACGTCGCCCGCGTTGAGCACGCCCTTCGCGAGATATTCGAGATTCACCTGGTGCACGA
>DASXQD010000168.1:0-7690 GCA_036493195.1 Gemmatimonadaceae bacterium
CGCCAACATCTCCATTTCCGGAACAGTCATGAGGCAACCGTGGAATGAGCAGCGGTGACCGAACGATGGCCCAATCTAGCGAGCCATCATGTATGCGAGCACGTCGCTGCGCGTGACGATGCCGCCCAGGCCGCCGTTCGCGCGAACGAGCAGCGCGGGATTCGATTTCGACAGCAGCTTGACCACGCTCTCTACCGTCTGCGCGCCATCGATCACGGGGAACGGAGGCTCCATCACCTCGCTCACCGTCGAGTCGAGCAGCTTGCCGTTCTCGAGCGCCTTTGCCGAGAGCACGCTCTCCGATACGGAACCGACACAGCTTTCACCGTCCATTACCGGCAACTGCGACACGTCGTGCAGCGACATGAGGCCGAGCGCCTGGCGCACGCTCGCGGATGGCGCGACGCTCACGACCTTCGGTGTGCCATCCGACTTGCCCTGCAGCAGCTGGCCGATCGGCATGCGATCGGAATCGAGCAGCTGATTCTCGCGCATCCATTCATCGTTATAGAGCTTCGAGAGGTAGCGCTCGCCGGTGTCGCAGAGGAAGGTGACGACGTACGCATTTGGGTCGTTCACCTCGCGCGCGACCTGCATCGCGATGTGCGCGATCAGCCCGCTCGATCCGCCCACAAACAATCCTTCCTCGCGCGTCAGCCTGCGCGCCATCGCGAACGATTCGCGATCGGTGACGGTGCGATAGTCATCGATCACGGACATGTCGATCGTGCCGGGAATCTTGTCCTGGCCAACGCCCTCGATCTTGTACGGCACACCCTCTGGTTTTCTCTCGCCGTTGCTCCTCCAGAACTCGGCCAGAATCGAACCGACCGGATCGCCGGCAATGATCTTCACTTTCGGATTTCTTTCCTTGAGATATTTGCCGACGCCGCTGATCGTGCCGCCTGTGCCGGCTGCTGCGACGAAGTGCGTGATCTTTCCCTCGGTCTGCTCCCAGAGCTCGGGGCCCGTCGTCTCGTAGTGGGCCTCGGGATTTGCGGGATTGTAGAACTGGTTCGCGAGAATCGCGTTCGGCGTCTCCTTCGCGATCCGCGCGGCCATCATCACGTAGCTGTCCGGATGATCCGGTGGCACGGCCGTGGGCGTGACGATCACCTCCGCGCCGAACGCCTTGAGCAGCCGCACCTTCTCCTGTGACATCTTGTCGGGCATGGTGAAGATGCAGCGATAGCCCCTGAGCGCGGCCGCCATCGCGAGCCCGATGCCCGTGTTGCCGCTCGTGCCTTCCACGATCGTCCCGCCCGGCCGGAGCTCTCCCGCGCGCTCGGCGCGCTCGATGATCGGGAGCCCGATCCGATCCTTGACGCTTCCACCCGGATTGAAGAACTCCGCTTTCGCGTAGACCGGAGTCGCGAGTCCGCGCGTGATCCGGTTCAGCCGGATGAGCGGCGTCCACCCGATCGTCTCGAGGACGTTCTGGAACGGGCGTGTGTTGCGGGGCGATGAGCTCATGGTGCGGGCTTGGCGCGAGAGGGCTGCAAAACGGTGTCGCCGGCGAGCGGCTTGCCGCTCGGATGGCGGAAGAACACCGGGAGCTTGAGCGAGACGCCGACCGGGTGTCCCTTCGTGGTCGCAGGCTCGAACCGCAGCTCCCGCGAGCCGGCCACCGCGGAGGAGTCGAGCCCCGGATAGCCCGACGACTCGACCACGCTCGTCGACTCGGGCCAGACCACGCCCGTGCTGTCGATGTGAATGTGTAACGTGACGTTCCCCTGCACCCGCCTGGCATAGAGTGCGGGCGGGTAGCGGAACGGCAGCTCCCGGTTGAGCATGACGGGCATGATGTCGGGCTTGGCGCCGTCTGTTTGCACGGCGTCGATGGCCTTCTGAGCCTGCTGCCGGTCTATGCAGGCTGAGGTCGCCAGAAGTGTGGCACACACGAGCAGCTTCACGGTCGATGACATGCCTGGAATGTACTCGTCGTGGATGGGCACGCGGGAGGCTACACGCGCAATGCGGTTTCGGTACATTGTCCACATGAATTTGACCGTGCTCCTGGGAGGAACTTCATCTGAACGTGACGTATCACTGGCATCGGGACTGCGCATCGCGCACGCGCTCCGCAAGATCGGACATCGTGTGACGTGCGTCGATCCTGCGCACGGCGAGCTGACGCGCGCCGATGAGGACGCGATGCGATCGGCGGGCGTCGTGAAGAAGGCGCCGCCCACGCGCGCATCGCTGCAGGCGATGACGGAGAGCTCGCGCCTGGCAACGATCGGCGCGATGCCGGCAGTCAAGGATGCGGACGTCGTGTTCATCGCATTGCACGGCGGAGAGGGCGAGGACGGAACGGTACAGGCGATCCTCGATCTCTTCCGCGTGACGTACACGGGTAGCGGCCACCTCGCGAGCGCGCTCGCCATGGACAAGGATCTCTCGAAGCGGCTCTTCCGTGCGGCGGGGGTGCCGACGGCGGACTGGATCATGACGGGGCCCGGGGCCGAGCTGACTGCGAGCACGGTCGAGCGATCGCTCGGATTTCCGGTGGTGGTCAAGCCGTCGAAGGAGGGCTCGACGGTCGGGCTCACCGTCGTGAAAAGCGCGTCGCAGCTGGGCAGCGCGATCGCCGAGGCTGCCCTCTATGATGATGAAGTCATGGTGGAGCGTTTCGTGGCGGGACGAGAGCTCACGGTCGGTGTCGTGGGCGATCATGCGATGCCCGTTGGCGAGATCATCCCCAAGCACGAGATCTACGATTACGAGTGCAAGTACACGCCGGGGATGGCGGTGGAAGAATTCCCGGCGAAGCTCTCGCCAGAGCTGACGGCAGAAGCACAGCGTCTGGCGATTCTTGCATTTCGTTCACTCAAGCTTGACGGGTGCGCTCGAATTGACTTCCGTATGACATCCGAAGGCGAGCTATTTTGTCTCGAGGCGAACACTTCGCCCGGAATGACGGGAACGAGTCTCATTCCTCAGGCGGCGGCAGCCGAGGGAATGGATTTCAGCAGCTTTTGCGATCGCATCGTCGCGCTCGCGAAATCGACACGACGTGGGGGAGGGGGACAGTGATGGCTCGTACAACTCTTCCGACGGCGCCGATTGCCGGGCTGTCGCCGGGTGTGCAATCACAGGGTGTGTGGGCCGGCAGGCGGCAACTCTTCGTGCGCTTTGCAGGCGAGGCCGAGACAGCGGTGCTGTACTCGAGCGATATGCTGGCGAAGCAACTCGAGCGCGCGACGGCGCAGGCACTCGTGCACTCGATTCTGCTGAGCGGTCGCGATCCGCTCTCGTGCGCGTCGTTCATCGCCGCCGTGTTCGGAAACTGGACCGCCCCACTTCCCGTAATTCTGGAGAGCGATGGCCAGCGTCCGGATTCGCTCGAGGATGTGGTGCGTGTGGTGACGATGGTACAGGTGTTGTGGGAGTTTCCGGATGCACCGTCGGGTGCCGAGCGGGTGGTGGCGTCACTGGCGGCCATAGCTGCGGCGGGAACCTCGCACGCGCTCACTCTGGCGCCTCGCGATGGCACGAGTGACGGGCAGATCCTGCGACTCGTCGAGCAGGCACACACCGCCGCGCCGGGTACGAAAATTGTGATCCATCCCGCACCATCCGGGGAGAAATCGCCTCTCGATCGGCGATACGCGACTCTACTCGAGCAGGCCACAACGATACACCGCGACGTCGTGCTCTCGTTTCGCATTCCCGGGCCAGTTGGAACCCGTTAGAAGCAGCCAGGAACCCGGTGTTTGCCATCCGTGTCTAACAGTTGATGAATACTTCCGCCACCGACGAATACGACGTCCCCCGGCTGACGCCGGCGGTGCAGTGGATCATCGCGATCAGCGTTGCGGTGTTCTTCCTGCAGCTCACGGTCGTGCGTCCGGCGGATGTCGTGACGGCGCTCGCGTTCAAGAGCCCTGGCGACCTCACCCAGCGTCCGTGGACGATCGCCACGTACATGTTCGTGCACGCGGGCTTTCTGCATCTCGCGTTCAACATGTGGACGCTTTGGCTTTTCGGGCCTCGCCTGGAGCAGGCGTGGGGGCAGCGCAGCTTCAGCTTCTACTATCTGCTGTGCGGGCTCGGCGGCTGGCTGGCCGATCTTCTCATCGTGCACAACGGATCGCCGCTGCTCGGCGCGTCGGCCGCAATCTTCGGCGTGATGCTCGCCTACGCCATGCGGTGGCCGGACGATGAAGTGCGCGTCTTTCCGTTCGTGTTCATCGCGATGAAGGTGCGTTGGTTCGTGGTGCTGCTCGCTGCGTGGAATCTCATCTTCGGGATGATTGCGCTGCAGCCGGCAGACGGAACGGCCTACATGGCGCACCTGGGTGGATTCGCGATTGGCTGGCTGTATCTGCGCGCGGCGTCGGTGCCGAGCCTGGATCGGCTGCGGCAGAGAATGTCGCAGATTCCCGATGTGCCCGACGAGCCGCCCCGCGCCATTCCGCGCACGCACACGCGCTCGCGTGAGCGCACGACGGAGATCGACGAGATCGTGGCCCGCAGCAACGCGATGGCAGCGAAGCGGCAGAGCACGACGCTCTCGCTTCCGGGAAAAGTCGGCAAGCAAAAGAGCGAGCTGCTGAACCTCGTGCTCGACAAGATCTCGGAGCGGGGTATCGAGAGTCTGTCGGGGGATGAGCGTCGACTACTCGAGGAGATGTCGAAGCAGCTGCGCAGCGACTGATCGTCGGTGTCGAGTGCAGTGGGAGAAGGGCGGCCAGCTACTGGCCGCCTTTTTTCGTACACGTCGACAAAAAAAGCCCCCCGGGATGGTCCCGAGGGGCGTAGCCGCCACGCCGTTACCGCGGCGGCAGTGGTCAACCCAGAGGGGGCTGACACTCTCGCAACGTACAGCAGTGGCTGGCGTTCGTCCAGATGTTTCGTAGAGTTCGTACAAGAGAAGGAGAAATATCGAGTTACGCCACTTTGGACCGCTTTAACTCGTATTTTGCTCCGCGATGAGGGTCTAACTACTCGACGTGCACCTGCTTGACCATGCCGTGCACGAAGTGCGGTTTGCCATCCTTCGCATCGGGAAGAAAGCACACGAGCGCGTAATCGCCGGGTGTAAAATCGACGGTCATGTACGCCGTCGCGCCCTTCGCCATGGCAGGCACGCCACCGATTGGCACCGCCGGCGGTGGTCCCACCTGCTTCTCGACCCATGCAGGAAGATCCTCGGCCTTTTTGCCCGGGGCGAGCCGTGCGAGCAGAAACTCGTGTGATTGCGTGCCCTTGTTCTCGATCTTGATCGTGTGTTTCCCGGCTGTGATCGGCTTGGACGGGGTGAACGAATAATCATTGAGCGTCATGTCGATGTCGGCGACGGGTGCAGACGCGGAGGAGTCACTGGACGCGGTAACCGTGAGTGGCCGCACCATTCCCTTCGCGAAATGCGGTATGCCATCCGCGGACGGGACGAAGCAGAGCAGCGCGTAATTTCCCGGCTCGAGCATCTGCGTTGTCGTCGCCATGCCTCCGCCGGGATGCGGAGGGTTCACGCCCCCGTAGTCGACGGCCCACGAGGGCATGGGCCCCGGAGTTTTCATCGCCTGCTCGATGTCCGCGACGGTCTTGCCGTCGTTCAGCTTGACGAAGGCGACATGGTGAATGTCCGCGCCATTGTCGACGAGGTGGATCGTCATCATGCCGGAGGGCACCTCATCGGGGGCGTCGAACTTGTAGTCCGTTGCGACAACCGTCATTTGATGCGGTTTGGCGGCCGCGACCGTGTGTGTGGAATCGGATGCGCTCGCTGATTTTGACGCATCCTTGGTGGCGCAGGCCGCGAGCAGGGCGACGAGCGGCAGCAGCGACCGCGAATCGAATAGCGACATTTGCAACCTCGGATTCGGTAGTGGGGTGTGGCTAATCTGCAACGTGCACCGGTTCGCGTCCAGCGACCCAGCGTGGGTAGGTGCCAAGCACGCGGAGGGATTCGGTTGCGCCGCGGAGCTGGTCGAGGGCGGTGGCGAGAGATGGATCGGCGGCGGGATGATCGAGCTCGAGAAAGAAGCGGTAGTGCCAGGGCTCGTCCGCCGGGCGGGATTCGAGCTTGCTCATGTTGATTTCATTGGCGGCGAGTGGCTCGAGCACCCGCAGCAACGCGCCGGGAACGTTCGGTGTGGTGATGAGGAGCGCTGTTCGCGCCGCGACAGCGCGGTCGGGTGCGCGCGGTGCTCGCGCGATCATCAAGAAGCGGGTCTGGTTGTCGCTTCGGTCCTCGATGTTCGCGGCGAGAATCTCGAGATCGTAACGCGCGGCCGCACCACGCGCGGCGATGGCAGCCGATCGCGCGTCACTGCGCTGTGCGACATCTCGCGCGGCACCCGCAGTATCGTAGGCCGCGCGCGCGGTGATCGCGGGATGCGAGCGCAGCCAACGCGTGCACTGCGCGAGCGCGACGGGATGGCTCTCGATGGTTGCGAGTGTCGCGAGCGACGCACCGCGCGGCGCGAGCACGCAGTGATGGATCTCCACGATCGTCTCCGAAGTGACGTGCAGCGATTCGCACGCGGTGAGCGCGTCGTAGCTACCGACCACCGATCCTGCGAGCGTGTTCTCGATGGGCAGCATTCCCGCATCGACTTCGCCGCTCTCTACCGCCAGGGCCACATCGATGAATTCCCGGCACGGAACCGGAATCGCGTGCGCATCGAGATTCCGGATCGCCTCCTCGCTGAACGCGCCGAGCTCTCCCTGAAAGGCGATGCGGACAGGTGTGGTCACGCGCGCTCGTGCGACGGCTCGTGCAGCTGCTGGTGCATCTGCGGGTGCAACGTGCGCCCTGCGGCCTCCGCAAATGGAGCGAGACGCGACATCACATCGGCGAAGGCGGAGAAGTCGAGCGACTGGTCACCATCGGATCGCGCGTCCTCGGGATGCGGATGCACCTCGATGATCAGCCCGTCCGCGCCGGCGGCGATCGCCGCGAACGCGAGCGGCGCAACGAGCGCGGACCGGCCGCCGGCGTGGCTGGGATCCACGATCACCGGCAGATGCGTCTCTTCCTTGAGCACCGGAATCGCCGCGACGTCGAGCGTGTTGCGCGTAGCTGTCTCAAAGGTGCGGATTCCGCGCTCACACAGCACCACATCCTGGTTTCCGCTCGCCATCACGTACTCCGCCGCCATGAGCAGCTCCCTGATCGTGGCGGAGAGTCCGCGCTTGAGCAGCACGGGCTTCTTCGTGCGACCGACCTCCGCGAGCAGCGCGAAATTCTGCATGTTGCGCGCGCCGATCTGCAGCATGTCGGCGTAGCGACACACCGTGTCGACCTGGCGGGTGTCCATCACTTCGGTGACGATCGGAAGCCCGGTCTCCGCGCGCGTTGCGGCGAGCAGCTCGAGCGCGGCCTCGCCCATGCCCTGGAACGCGTACGGCGACGTGCGCGGCTTGTATGCGCCGCCGCGAAGGAGCGTGGCTCCCGCGTCCTTCACCGCTACCGCGGTGTCGAGGAGCATCTCGCTTCCTTCCACCGAGCAGGGCCCGGCGATCACCTGAATCGCTCGGCCGCCGAACGCGACGCCGGGCGCTATGCGCACGATCGTCGGCTCGTCGGGATGGCCGAACTCGCGCGAGGCGAGCTTGTAGGGTCGAAGAATGGGCGTGAAGCTCTCGACGCCGGGAAGTGCGAGCAGCGGGACTTCCGCCATCGCATTGTCTTCGCCTACGCAGGCGATCACCACGCGATGCGAGCCGCGAGTGATGTGGG
>DASXQD010000169.1:0-1668 GCA_036493195.1 Gemmatimonadaceae bacterium
TGCCGCGAGAAGAGCTCGACGCCGCGCTGGGCGCGATGCTGGAGGACACCACGCGCCCTCAACCGGACGGCTCGATCCCGCCGCCCCACCCCACGCTTCTGCTCGAGCGGGCGACGCTCGCCGTGTCGCGCGATCGCGAGAGGCTCGAGCTCACGCTCGCGGAGCGGTGGTGCGCAACCCGTGGCGAGCCGATCATGATCGATGGCGGCATCGGCGCAAGCGAGGTCGTCGCGCAATCCGCGTGCGCCGTGGGCGTGGTGAAGAGTCACCGGACGCTCTACGCCGATGGTGACGCACTCGGCGTGGTGCTCGCCTTGCGCGAGAGCGAGCGCTCGAGCGTGATCCGAATCGCACCGCGCGGACGGAGCGAGGTGCTGAGTTGGTACCTGCGGCTCCGCGCCACCGAGGGACGCGATGCGCTCTGGGGGCTCGTGCGCGTGGAAATGACCGTCGTCGAACCAACGCACGTCACGGCGCGCGCGGACGAGATTTCGCGCTGGCTGCTCGCGGAATCCTCGCCGCTTGCCGCTCCCGATCCGCGCTGGGACCGGATGGCGTACGGAATCCGCAGCGCCGAAGAGTTTCTCCGCGCCACGACTCACTAGCGCCGTTCCATTCGCGCGCGCTCGCATTCGAGGTTCCATGACCGCACCGCTCGGGCTCGTCGTCGCGACGGAACGCACGCCCAACACGCCGCACCAGTTCCAGTTCTGGACCGCCATCGATTCGCCCGTCGGCATCGGCACGATCGTGCGTGTCGACGGCCGACAGCCGGTTGATGGGCACATCCCCCACGCCTTCGGCGTCGTCACCGAGGGCTTCAGCTACACCGATCTGGCGTCGCCACTGTTCGATGTGCTCGGACACGATGGAGACCCGGCGCAGGCGGCATTCGCGCCAACGGAGCGCGCCGAGGTGCGTCTGTATGTGGCCGCGGTGCTGCGACACGTGCCCGAGGAACCGCTGCAGCCGGTGCCGATGGGCGAGGTGTTCCTCGCGACGGAGGCTGATGTCGCCATTGCGCTCCGCATGGACAGCTACCTGCGCGAGGACGCGAACACCGGAATCCCCATCGGCCTCTATCGGTCCGGCGGCATGGACTCGGCCATCTACCTCGATGCCGAGTTTCTCGTTGGGCCGGAGGCGGCGCACCTCAACATCACGGGCGTCTCAGGACTCGCGACGAAGACCAGCGCGGTGGAGTGGCTGATGGCGTCGCTCTTCGCGCACTTTCCGAAGAGCAAGGGCTCGGTGGCGGCGGTGTGCTTCAATGTGAAGGGGCCGGATCTGTGCTTCCTCGATCAACCGGCTGAGCTGGACGATGCGGATCGCGCGATGTACGAAACGCTAGGGGTCCCGTGCGCACCTTTTTCCGACGTTCGCTACTTCGCGCCGTTCAAGGCGGACAACGTTTCGCTCAACACGCTGCGGTCGAACGAGGAGCTGAGCGCCAACGTCCAGCCGCTCACGTGGGGCTTGCAAGAAGTTCTGCAGTTTGCCGAGGTGCTGCTCAACCGTGACGACGTCGACGCGAAGGCGGACGCGCTCATCGACTTCATAAAAGAGCGCATCCTCGACCGCGACTTCAGTGACGAGCACGTGTTGCCCGGAAAGCGATATCGTGTTCGCTCCTTCGCGGACCTCGAGCGCTGGTTCCGCGATCTCCTC
>DASXQD010000170.1:0-3382 GCA_036493195.1 Gemmatimonadaceae bacterium
GTCTCCAGCTCGTCGACCAAATGCGGTGCGACGGCAAGATTGGCGGAGACGATGCTGTTCACGCGTTGCGCATGCTCACGCACCTCGGGCTTCGTGGTCGCATTGAGCACGTCGGTGCCCACCCACCAACGCACGATCGGCACATCCATGGCAACCGCGGTCGCCAGCTGGCTGAGCACGTACACCTCGATCTGTCCGTACGTGACGAGAAGAATCGCTCGCGCAACGCGGACCATCTCCACCCACTCCAGTCGCGTGAGCCGGTCCGCACGCACGAATCGCACGCCCACGCCAAGGCCGGCGAGCGCCTTCGCAAGAGTCAGCGAAGGCGCGGAGTGCTTCGGCTCCTCGCCCAGAATTATCACGTAGTCGTCGACTGGTATCGAGTCCGCGAGGCCAGTCACGGGTCGGACGACTTCTCGCTCACTTTGAATCATCGTGTCTACCGTCTCGCTGCGGCAGTCGACCGCAACCACTGAATGGCCGACGAGAGATGCCGGCGCATGGGATTACCGACATAGGCGATTACCGATTGCGTATCAATCGGAGTGGTGCCAAAGCCGGCTTTGAAGCTGCGAAGGCCTTCTTCCTCGGGACGAACACCGCCCAGGAAAAACATCTCGGCGCCTTCGGTCTGCAACGTGATCGCACTCTCGAAGCGCAGAAAGTGCGACGCACCGATCCCCATCCCCTCCTTCGAGTTGCCGGAGGATTCGGAGTACGCGCCCGTCGAGGACCTGAGTATCAGCAGGGATGATGCCACATGATCGCCGAGCATCGCCTGGAACAGCTCGCCCGCACCGGATGTCAGGAGCGCTGCAGAACCGGCACGCTCGAATTCGAGCGATACGTCCTCGCCGCGCGATCTCCGGCGATCCATCGAGTTGATGTGCAGCGCGACATGTGCGTCGATCGCCGCATCGGAGGCATCGCGTCGCACGATCAGTCCTTTCCTGCGCCCTTTCGAGATGCGCTCGCGATGACTCTTCGAGACTCGCGGAAGGAGCTCGACATCCTTCAGCGGCATCGCGAACTCGGTTCGGTCGATGCGCTCCAGCTCATCGGGCCAATGCGGAATCTTCGAGTACGGCGACGCGAAGGCGGAGAGCTCGAGATCCGTGATCGCATGCTCGGCGATGAACGCACGCACACCCGGCCAGAATGGCGAGTCCGCAGTCACCGGCGGCGAAGATGGGATCGTGAGAGTGCGACGCAGGCGTCCACGCTCGAGAAAGCCGAGCGCCGCGGCGCCCACCGCGCCCGCATCCTCGAGCGAGAGCAACCAGCTCTCGCGTCCCAACATTCGCTGGGAGCCCAGATAGCGCGCGGTCAGAAACGGATTGTCGGGGGCGATGGATGAGGCGCGCTCCAGCGCAATCTCATCCGCAGGGCGGGCGTAAAAAGTCTCCGCCATCGCTACGCACCCACGCCGTGCTCGCGCCCGAGCGCGGCGGTGCCGGCAGTCGTGTCACTCGCGCGCGAGGCAGTGATGGCCTGCGTCAGATGCGCGACGTAGCGCTTGATCTGAGCGATGGTCGCGGTCACCTCTCCCGCAGATGTCATGTAGGGATCGGCGATCTCGTGCGCGCGGTACGTTCCGGACGACGTCATGCCGCCGAAGAGCAGCAGCTTCGCACGCGCGTCGGGAAAGCTCGTCGCGATATTGACGTAGTTCAGCTCATCCATGGCGAAGATCACATCGTGCTCGGCCACCAGTTTCGGCGTGAGCTTGGTCGCTCCGTGATCGCGCAGCGAGAGACCGAGCTGGCGCGCGGCCTCCTGCGCCCGCGCGTCGGCGGGGCGGTTGTCGTGCGCGTGCGTGCCGGCGGAGGCGACGCGCACGTTGGTGATCCCGGCCGCCCGAAGCTCTTCGCGCAGAAATCCCGCCGCTGCGGCGCTGCGCATGATGTTGCCATGGCACACGAAGAGCACGGATCCCACGGGGCGGGGAAGCGCCACCGCGGGATTGACGCCCGCCATGCGCAGCATTCGCCGCTTGAGGTACGTGCCCCGGCGCTCCACCGGAAGCAAGCGCGAGGCCCTGAGCATTGCGAGCAGCGATCGCGGGATGATCGCGCGCAGCACCCACTTCACGGAGTCCTTCGCCCATCGACTCAGCACGTGCAACACTTCCTGCACCGCGGGAAGCGGATCGCGCCAGCTCCACATGGCCGATCTGGTTCCCGGGGCAAAGTCCGCAATGAGCTGGCCGAGTGCATTGCGGAAGCTAATGCGATCTTCGGGCAGCTCGGCGAATGCGTGTCCTGCTCGCTCGAGAGAGCCAGCCGTCCAGCGCACGCGCAGCCCCACCGGGTATGACGCGGGCGGTGCGGGGGCGATCCCCTGCGAGAGCTGCCACGCGTACAAGGGGAAGTCGACACCGGCGGCGGTATTGAGCGGCAGCGAGCCCCACAATCTTCCGTTCACTTCCATGAGTGCGGTCTCGCCGGTGGCCGCATCGTGGCGAAACTCGACCATCGCGAGCCCGTCCCAATCGAGCGCACGGAGCAGGCGCGTCGAATAGTCGAGCAGCGTGGCGTCGACAGCCTCGGAGATCGCGACCACGGCGACTCCCCCGGAAGGAGGATTTTCCGACAGCCGCCGATGCTGAAAGCTCGTGACGACCTCGCCCCCGGAGAGCAACAGCTCGATGCCCACGCCCTGACCACGATGATACGACTGGAAGAGCAGTCCCTCGCCGAAACGCGTCTGTGTCGCGAATACCGAGCGCAGCTCGTCCGCGCTGGCGAACGTGCGCGTCTTGAAGCCATGCGACGACTTGCGACTCTTGTCGGCGGGTTTCGCGATGATCGGAAAGCGCATCCCCGCGAGCGCCGACTCGAGCTCCGGCGCACGCGCGATCGTCACCGAGGTCGGCACCGGCACGCCGCACCGCTTCGCGACGGCAAGCGTGATCGCCTTGTCGAGCACGCGCTGCACGATGGCGGGCGGCGGGCATGCGACGGTGCAGTAGCGCGAGAGATCGTGGTAGGCGGCGCACACGAGCTGCAGGGAGCTGTCACTCGTGGGCACCACCCATTGCGCACCTTCCGACCGCGCCAGACGCGAGAGCATCTCCACGACATCCCCGCGCAACTGGACGACGCTGGCGAATGCGCGCGAAGAGACACGCAGTGGCTGTCCGGGGGGCGCTGCCACGATGCAGCGCACGCCCGCACGATGCAGCGACCGTGCGACCGTCACGATTTTCCGCGGCTCGGTGCCCACGATGATGACAGTCGAAGCGTCCCCTGCTCCACCGCGCGGCGAGAGAGCAGGGGACGACGCGCTTCTATGCACCGGCGCGGCCAGCCGAAGAGCTGAGCTCCTGCTCGAGAAGATTCGCGTCGATGAAGAATTTGCAGGCCCAGCTCAGATACTC
>DASXQD010000171.1:0-3523 GCA_036493195.1 Gemmatimonadaceae bacterium
CGGTGATTCGCGCGACGGCCGACTTCTGGGTGAGCCGCGCCAGCCGCGATTCGTCGCGCGATGTCTATCACATCGACAACGTCGTGTCGGTGGCCGAGGGGCTCGTGGGCGTGAACGATGATGCGTACACGAACAGCGTGGCGAAGCGAAACCTGGAGATCGCATCGACGGCGAGCGCTCGACTCGGGGTGCGTGCGGACCCGCGCTGGGCAACTGTGGCCGCGAAGCTCCACATGCCCTTCGACTCCACGACGCAGAGCTTTCGCACGTACGAGGGCGCTCCCGACTCCACCCTCGGCTGGATCACGCCGCTGCTCAGCTATCCACTCGGGGTACCGATGAGCAAGCGGGCAAAGCGCACGCACCTCATGCAGGCGACGAAGAACATCAAGGACGAGGAGCAGGGCGCGATGATGGGCGTGACGCTGCTCTCCGTGGACGCCGCGGAGCTCGGCGATCATGCGCTCGTGGATTCGCTCCTGCCGTACAGCTATCGTGCGCACTTGCAGGGACCATTTCTCATGCTGTCTGAAACGCCAACCAACCATGCAGTGAACTTTCTCACCGGCGCAGGCGGCTTTCTCCAACAGGTGATCTTTGGCTACACGGGACTTCGCATTCGCGACGACGGAGTGGTGCCGCAATTTCCGTCGGTTCTGCCATCGCGCATCCGAAAGCTCGTGCTGCGTGGCTTGCACGTGAAAGGGAAGCGCTTCGATCTGATCGTCGACTCGGCGGGGCGCCGAATGGTGCCGCACACCGGCAGCACCGCTCGATGACACTCGCACTGCTCGCATTCGGAGTGTTCCTGCAGGCGGCGGTTTCGACGCCGAACAGCGGCTCTGCCGATTCGGCGCCGGCGAACGACGGGGGCCGGCAGGTGGCGCCCGTGTTGTTCTTTCCGGAGCCGGGAATGGATGACACGGCCGCGTATCAGGGTTACGCGACGCGATTCTATCGCGATTCGAAGTCGAACACCGTTCAGATCTATCTCGTCCGCCGTAGCGGTCGCGAGGTGCTGCTGTGGGCCGACGCGCTGAACGAGAGCGCCGCCTTCACCGCGCGTGACGCTCGGGGCCGCGCGGCGAGTCTCGATTGGGATGCTGAGGCGGCGACGGTCAGCGACTCGGGGGGCGCGCGCACGATCACCTATCGCCTTCGGGCCGCAGTGCCGAGCGTGACGCTGGGCTGGTTCCAGCTCGGGACCATGCGCATCGAGCGCGACTTTCAGTACGCGCACGGCCATCTCCGGCCATTCTCCGCGGCTCCGTACCTCGTCTCCCCCGAATCGCTGCTCGTTGCGAACATCGCGCGACTTCCCGCAGCGGAGCAGCGCGAGCAGCTCTCGCTGCTGCGCGCCGGCAGCGTAGCCGAGCTGCGATCCCGCCTGACGCCCACGATCTCCTCCCGCAGCTCGGGTTCCTCGTGGACCGTTCGGATCTCCCGGCCGGCGCTCGACGGCAAGAGCCACCTCTCGCTCGAGCTCATCGGCGCTCCGCGCGATGGGAGCGCCCGCGTGCTCGGCCGAACCGTGTCCATTCGCGCGCGCACGGGGCGCGCGGTGCATCTCACGATCCGCGTCACGACCGACGGCACTGCACTCACCCCGCTGGCCCGTGATGAGATCTTCAGCCCTGGCTTTCTGTCGTTTCTCTCCGCCTCCAAGAGCTCCGACAGTGCGGGTCGCGGCCGCCGCCTCGAGCGCGAAGTGCGAAGCGTCGAGCTTCTGAGCTCCAACGAAAAGCTCATGGCCGGACTCCCGAACTACGCGACGTACTTCGGGCGGGACGGGATGATGACCGCCTTGATGATGCGCTCGATCTGGACGCCGGTGATGTCGGAGCGCGTGATCGCGAGCGTGCTCGGCAAGCTCGCACCCACCGGCGACGTCTCACACGAAGAAGCGCTTGGTGAGCAGGCAATTCGCGAGCACGCCGATGAGTACAACGCGCAGCTGAAAGACTATTTCGTCCAGTCGCGAAGCGGCGATCGCGCACGCGCAGACAGCGATCTCGCCGCCGCGCGCGGGACTCTGCGCGAGCTTAGGCGCACGCGCGAGAACTATCACATGATGGACGACGAGTTTCAGCTGCCCGTTCTGGAGGCGCTTTACCTTGCGGACTCCACGGTGCCGGCCGAGCGCAAGCACACGTTCCTGCGCACCACCGCGAGCAATGGCGAATCGCACCTCACGCTGATGCTGCGCGAGATGGCGCTCGTGGCCACGGAAACGCAGGCGTTCGCGCAGAACCCGGTCGCCACGAATCTCGTGAGCTTCGTGCGCCGCGATTCGACGCACTGGCAGTCCGCGAGCTGGCGCGACAGCGATGTCGGCTATGCGAATGGGCGATTTGCCATGGACATCAACGCGATCTGGGCGCCTCGTGCATTGCAGGCGATCGCGAGCACTCTGTCCTCGCTGCGCGCACTTGGTTTCTCGAGTCAGGCGCTCGATTCGGTCACTCCCGAGATCGCACGCTCGCCGCTCGGTGCGTGGCTCGGCGATTCGATCCCGCTCGTACGCGCGATCGACAGCTGGCAGCGCGCACGGCGGCTGTTCGTCGTTGCGTTTGGCCCGCGCGAAGTCGAGCGGCGTATCCGCGCCAAGCTCGCATCACTCCCCGCTGCGGAGCGTCGCTATTGGGAAAAGACGATGACGCAGCGGAACGTGAGCGAGGATTCCGTTGTCTTCCTGGCGCTTTCACTCGATGCTCGCGGCGTGCCGATTCCCGTAGTCAACACGGATCCGGCGACGGATCTCTTCCTGCGGAATCACGCCGTTCGCGACGCGAGCGGCCAGGGATCATCGGGCGAGGTAGTGCAGGAGATCGAGCCGTTCGTACGCTACTATCCCGTGGGTCTCTTCGTGGACACACTCGGGCCCGTCGTCGCCAACGATGCGTACGCGTCGCCCGAGGTGTGGCGAATGTTCGAAAAGGATCTGTACCACTCGCCGCGAGTGGTGTGGGGCCGCGAAGTGAATCTCTTTCTCCTCGGCACCGCCGACCAGATCTCGGCAGCACTCGACTCCACCGGTCATGCGGCTGATCCAACGCTCGAGCCTTATGTTCGCTCGCTCCGAACCTCGCTCGAACGCGTGCGCTCGGCCGTGACCGCCTCTCACCTTCAGCACAACGAGGTGTGGAGCTACCGCATCAGCGACGATCGCCTGTTGCCGACTCGCTATGGCACGAGCTCGGACGTGCAACTGTGGAGCACGACGGACCTTGCGGTGCAGTATGCACTTTCGCGCCTGGGAATGCGGTAGGTGCCCCGCGCTCGATCTCTCTGATTGCACACGTCGTTACATTTCGACCCGGTGGCCCATAAGTCGCGTGTGTCGTTCGTCACGTTGGAGGCCTTACCGAGCACGTCTGCAGCGAGCTCTGGTCGCGCCTCCGGCCGCCCTGGTTTAGCCCTTTGCCACTCGATGCTGGTCATCGAGCGACCCTTGCAATGCGCACTTCCGTCCTCGCTGAATGGCGAGGCTGACGCGTTACCTGTAGCTTTGCAGCGCTCGAGC
>DASXQD010000172.1:0-11319 GCA_036493195.1 Gemmatimonadaceae bacterium
GGATCGATCGCGAGCACCGGCGCCATCCCCGGTTGGCGCGCGAGGTAGGCGACCACGCGATCCGCGGCCGGCGAGATGCGAACGCCAGCGGCTTCGCGGAACACCGCTTCGGCCAGGCGGAACGGAATCTGGGCGAGCAGCGGAAGCGCGCGCGCGATCGCGCGCTGGCTCACGCCGAGATATTCGTTGTCGGGACGCTGCGCCTGTTGATCGGCGGCGATGCACGCGCTCGTGCACAGGCGCAGCGCCACGAGTCCGAAGAGTGCGGCCAACTCTTCGTCCGTGGCGGTCATGCGCCCGCAGTAGCCGCGCACCATCGCCGCCGCTGCGGCGAGCGGATCGCTGTCGCCGAGCATCATGTACGCGATCGCGATTGCGAGGTCGCCGATGCGGAAGCTGTGCGTCATGTCGCCGAAGTCGACGAAGCCCGTCACGAGCTGGTTGCGCGATTCGACATCGCCGTCGCCACCCACCAGCACGTTGAAGTCGTTCGGGTCGCCGTGGATCGCGGCGCGCGGCAGGGAAGAGAGCAGCGGTGCGGTGTGGCGGTCGAACGCCGCCATCAGCGCGTCGAGCGCGTGGCCAAGCTCGGCGTCGACCACCAGGCTGCGATAGCGCGAGACGATGGCGCGCCCGTTCGCGAGATCCCAGTAGAAATCGCGGTGGATCGCCGGCGCATCGAAGTCCGCGAGCGCCTCGCTCAGTTCGCCGATGCTGCGCCCGAAGTCCTCGAGCAACTCCGGCGAGTGTCGCGCGGTGGCGCCGAGCGGCCGGCCGTCGAGCCAGGAGATCGCCCAGGCGAGATGCTCGCGCCCGTCGCTCCCCGGCACTCGCACGATCGTGTCGCTACTCGCAGTGTGCAGCACGCGAGGCGTGAACGGCACGCGCCCGGCCACATGCATCATCGCTCGCTGCTGCGCCTCGAGCATCGCGCGATCCTCGCACGCGTTCGCGATCTTGAGCACGAGGCGCGCGCCGTTCGGAGGATCTATGCGGAAGTTCTGGTCGCGCTCGCTCGTCAGCTGCGTCGCGCGGCCACTCACGCCGAAGTGGTCGCGCGCCAGGCGCTCGGCGTCCTCGAGATTGAACCGGGGGCAGTGATCCAGCATTGCGCGAAAAGCTAGCGTCAGGATCGGAGGGCTGTAAGACACCGTGAACGCTCGTACAGCGCCGGCAATTCGAGAGTAGCTTTTTTGTGACGCCTTCTTCCTCGTCAGGATCGCGATCCAGAGAGGACTATTCTTGGCTTCGAGCACGTGCTGCTCGCAATGCCGCGCGGCGCCGAAGACCGGGCGCGCGCCTTCTACACCGGAGTGCTCGGCCTTCCCGAGATCCCGAAGCCGAATGCGCGCGAGCGCGGGGGCGTCTGGTTCCGCGCGGGCGCGTCGAGTCTCCACCTCGGCTCGAACACCGAGTTCGCGCCCGCCACTTACACGCACCCGGCGCTCCTGGTCGACGACCTGTCCGTCTACATCGAGCGTGTCACCGCCGCGGGGGGTACGGTCGAGCCGCAGAAGCCGTTCTCGGGCTTCATTCGCATCCACACGTTCGATCCGTTCGGCAATCGCGTGGAGTTGATGCAACAGACGATGGACCAAACGATAGACCATAGTACCGCTCGGCAGCCCTGAGACTCACCCGAGCACGACGGCACACCATGTGCACCGGGGCCTCGTGAACCTTGTTCAGGAGGTTTCGATGGATCGCAACGATGTGAACCCCACGCAGGGGTTCGGAGCAACGAAGGATCAACTCAGCTGGAGCAACGAAGAGAGCTTTTGGCGCGATAACTGGCGCGCTCGTCCGTACGCCCAAGCCGACAGAGGCTTTGACTTCTATTCGCCCGGATACCGCTACGGTTTCGATGCAGCGAACAGGTACAGCGGCCGTCAGTGGAACGATGTCGAGCCCGAGCTGCGCAGCGGCTGGGACAAGTACGAGCACCGCGGTACGGGCACGTGGGAGCACATGAAGGAAGCCGTACGCGACGCCTGGAACCGCGTAGTGCATCACTAGCTCGACTCGGCGCGGCATAGACGACACCATTCTCGTCACGGCCGTGCTCAAGAAGAAACCCTCCGGTGATCTCACCGGAGGGTTTCTTTTGCTCGCCGATCAGCCGTTTCGACTCACCACCCCAACACGATCTCCGCTCTCGTGTACAGATATCGTCCGTCATACCCGAACGGACTCGCCGCCGCCCACGGGAACGTGCGGTCGTTGTTGTTGAACTCCTTCTGGGCCTGATCCGGATACACGTCGAACAGGTTGCGCGCGCCGATCGAGAGATTGACCTGGTTGAAGCGGTAGCCGATCTCCGTGTCGACGAGCGTCTTGCCTCCGTAGTGCTCCGCGTCCGTGAAGCTGGGCTGCGCCGACGTGAAGCCGCCGTAGTACGAAGCGCGGGCGAGCGCGTGAAAGCGCGATAGCGAGTACTGCCCGGTCAGCGTGCCGCGCCAGTCGGGACGCTCCTTCTCGATGCCGAGCGTCGTCACCAGGTCGAGGATGCTCGTGACGTCGGTGGGGCGGCCCTGCAGCACCGCGGGCAACGGCGCCACCCGTGTGATCTTGTTCTGGGTGTAATTCGCAGTCATGAGGAAGTCGAGCGTGCCGTTGCCGGCTGCCATCCGATAGTTCGCCGTCGCATCGATACCATCTGTCTTCGTATCCAGTCCATTCGTGAAGAACTGCACGCCCGCGATGCCCGTGATCCCGGAATCCGCGAGAATGTCCTGGGCGACGGTGTCCGCGAAGGTGGCGCCGAGCAGGATGCGGTCGGTGATCTTGATGTGGAAGTAATCGAGCGTGAGCGTGAAGTTCTCGATCGGCGTGTACGCGATGCCGCTCGAGATGTTGACCGACTTCTCCTCCTTCAGTGGCTTCGCGCCGAAGATCTGCGCCGCGCGCGCGTCCACCGGAAAGTTGCCGATCTCGAACGGCTGGCCGCCGATGAAGTTCGTCGTGATGTGGCTGAAGTAGCTCTGCGGCAGTCCCGGCGCGCGGAAGCCGTTGCTCAACGAGCCGCGAAGCACGAATTGCTTGGCCGGCTGGTACCGCAGCGCGAGCTTGCCCGAGACGCTCGACCCGAAGTCGCTGTAGTGCTCGAATCGCCCCGCGACGTTCGCGAGGAATTGCGGCGTCAGGTTCGTTTCGAGGTCGAGATACGTTCCGATGTTCGTGCGGCTGTGATCACTCGAATCCTCGGGGCGGAAACCGCCGAACACCGATGATCCTGCCGGCGCAGGTCCGCTGCCGTCCTGCGCTTCGATTCCGCCATTGACGTACGATGCGAGCTCGCCCTGCTCGACTGCGTAGTCCTCACCGCGGAAGAGCACACCCGCCGCCACATTGAGCGGGGCGGGAAGTCCCACCTCGTATGCCTTCGAGCCGTTGATGCCGAGCTCGTACTCGCTCCTGCGCAGTCGGCCCGCAAAGAACGTCGTCTGATTCGGAATGCCCGGATCGTCGCTCGTGCCGAACACGCCATCGGGGCCCGGCGCGCACGCAACATCCAGACACGGTCCGAGCGACGGATTCAGTGTGTTGCGGAGATTGTAGTCGAAGGTATTGAGCCCATACGAGCCGCCGAAGTCGAGCGACCAGCCGCCCACCGACGTCCTCATGCCGCCTGTGACCGAGTAGTCCTTCGACGTCGGATCGAACTCTGGTAGAAATCCCTGTGGATAGATCTGCTGCCAGTTGCGATTGCCATCGAGATAGCGCCAGAAGCCGTTGCCGGTTCCAAAGTGATGGCTGAATCCACCGAACGCGTACACCTCGGTGTTCCCCGATGGGCTCACCGGCATGCGGAAGTTCATGTAGGTCTGCTCGTTCTTGGTCTCGCCGTCACCCCAGTGATAGTTCGGCTGCGCGATCCCGTTGTTCTTGTGTAGAATCTTGCCCGTGAGCGTGTCGATGTCGTCGGTGATGCCATTCGCATCCGCGAGGAAGTGATCGGGCCACGCGCGGTTGGTCGGATCGTCGTGCTTGAACTCACCGAACACTGTGAGCGAGCCGCGACCGAGCTTGAGACCCACGCCGCTGTTGATGTCGATTCCAGCGCCGTCCGCAGAATAGTCCGCGGTGCGGTACTGCCCACCTTCGACGTTGAGGAACGGCGCGAACTGTCCTTCCTTCATCTTGATGTTGACGACGCCGGCGATCGCGTCGGAGCCGTAGTCTGCCGCGTCACCGTCGCGCAGCACCTCGATCCGGTCGATCGCGCCTGCGGGAATCGCATTCAGATCCACGCCGCTCGATCCTGCCCCGCTTCCGTACGGGAAGGTGTTGAGCAGCGCCGTCTGATGCTGCCGCCATCCGTTGATCAGCACGAGCGTGTGATCGGGGCTCAGTCCGCGAAGCGTGAATGGCTGCACGATGTCGTTCGCATCCGTCACGCTCTGGTGCGGCATGTTCACGCTCGGCGACAGCTGCGCGAGAATGCGACCGGTCTCCGTGGTGCCCTGCTGCTGGATCTGCTCGGTGGTGTACACGTCCACTGGAACCGCCAGCTCGTCTGCTGCCTGGTGGCGCGCGCGCGAGCCCGCGAGCACTTCCACTCGCGCGAGCTCCACCGCGTTGCTGGTGAGCGCAAAATCCGCCGTGGCCGTACCGTCGGCGGCGACATTCACAGTCTGGGTCGCCTGCGTGTGCCCGAGCGCGCGCACGCGCACAGTGTGGCTACCCGGAGACACACCGCGGAATTCGTACGCGCCGCGCGAGTTGGTCTGCGTGAGGAGCACTGATGCGTCGACGGTGACGACGGCGCCGACGACCGGGCCGGTCGCGGTGTCGGTGACGACACCCTTGATCGTGCCGTTCTGGGCAGCGAGCACGGACGGAGCGACTACGAGCAGCGATGCGACGATGATCAGACGATGGAGAGCGCGCACGAGACCTCGGGGTGAGCCGTGGAGGGCGACAGGAGATTCCGCAGGAAAGACACTCCATGGAGGCGGGCGGAACCATGGCTTCTGAGGCTCACCATACGGAAACCCGGCAAGCTCGTCAAGCGACGTATCGCGAAATTTTTGCGATCCTGTCGCTGACTACCGAAGCTCTCTCGACTCTCCCGGCTCGACGAGGAAATCGAGCTCGCGCTCGCGAAGGTTCAGCGGGTATCCCGCACCCACGACGCCCACGCGCAGATAGCTCAGCGTGAGCGCGGCGCGGCCGCTCTTCACATCGTCCGCGTTGTCGAACCTCGCACCCCGACCATCTACATAGTAGACGTTCCCCGGTCCGACCACTTCCGCCAGGTGTCCGCGCACCACGAGCCCGGTGTTCTCGTCGATGCCGATTCCGAGGAGCTCGGGGTTGAGCGCGACCTGCTGGATGAGGCGCTGCAGTCTCCCTCGCCGCGCGAAGTGCGTGTCGACCACGGACGAGAAGCCGAGCAGTCCGAGCCCGGGGCCCAGGTGCAGCGGTATCGCCGAGCCTGCGCTCGTGACCTCGCCTCCGGAGAGCACGGTCTCCGAGAGCGCCGCGGCACCGGCGCTCGTGCCGCAGACGATGGCGCCGTTTCCGAACGCCTCGCGCACCGCGCGCCACGTGCGCGAGCCGCCCAGCGTGGAGACGAGCTTGAGCTGGTCGCCGCCGCCGAGGAAGATGCCGCGCGCCGTGCGCACGAGCTCAGCGCACGCGGGGTCTTGCGCGCGCTCCCGGCGATCGATGATCGGCGCTTCGACGTTCGTCGCGCCGGCGCTCTCGAGGTCGCGCTTCCACGCGACGGCAGCCTTCGCGGGATCCGTCGATGCGGTGGTGATCAGGACAATCGGCGCGCCATCGCTCGCGCCGCTCATCTCGAGAAAGGTTCCGAGCGCCGCTCCGCTCGGGTCGCACGCGCCACCGATGAGAATGAGTGCTCCGGTCTCATCGCCCCGACGACGCTGGCTCGTGCGAACGTTGCTCATCGCGCCACCCGGCTACGCGCCACGCGGCTCGCCGAGCAACGCTGCGGCGAGTGCGGCCGCGATCTGCGCGACGATCGGTGCATCGTCGCGTGCGGCTTCATCCTTTAACCGGCGGCCATCCGCGAGCTGGATGCGAATACGATCGCCCGACAGCCACGCAGTCGGGAGCGCACGATTGCCGCGCGGCGCGCCACGCTCGCCGAGCCAGAAGATCGCGAGTCGGCAACCCCGCTTGCGCGCGTACTCGTGGATGTAGTATTCCCCCATCGGCGCCACTACGATCCCGCCATCGCTCGCCGCATCGCACAGCACGCTCACGAGCTTGCGCGCATTCTCGGCCTCGCGATAACGACCCGGCACGTCGGTCAGCGACACATCGGTGATGACTGCCTCGTCGCACCGGGAAAAGGGAAGTCCCTCCGCGAGAATCTGCGAGGGAGCGATGTTCATCACGTCCTCGAGCGACACGCCGCGGCGCTCGAGCTCCGCGCGCGTCGCCTCGCGCGCCGAGCCTCCGGTGATGGCGACGTTCACGTGCCGCTCGGCGATTTTCTCCATGGGCGACATCGCGACTCCGCGCAGCTCGCTCACCGTTTCGCCGAGTCCATCGAGCGTGCCGGCAAACGCGCGGCGAACGATGCCGAGTGCGAACGTTGCGGCGCGCAGACCGACCGCTGGATGCCGGTACTCGAACACGAGCGTGTACTCGCCGGGCGCACCGGCGGCGCGGGTCTTTCCGTAGCCCACGTCTTGGCCGATCATGTTCTGCAGCTCGAGCGCGACGTGCTCGATGATGTGGGGCGCGTACGTGCCGAGGTCGAGGCGCGTGAGAAATCCGCCGCGCTCGCCCTCACTGCAGCGGTGCTCGATGAGTCCCGGCATCGCGCCCTCGAGACTCTCCCGGAATCCGGGGACATCCGCGGAGGAGATCTCCTCGTAGGCTCCCACGGCGAGATCCATTCGCGTGACAGGGCGCCGCGACCAGAAGTTCGCGCCCGTCACGTTGCGCAGAAGGAGTGTCCGGATCTCAGACTCCGGGTCAGGGCGGCTCACCGCGATGCGCGCGTCATTGGCCGAGCGACGCGCCAAGACGCTTGACGACACGCTCGACGTGATCGGCGAGGACGATCACCAGGTCTCCCTTCCGAATCATCGACGCAGCACGCTCGACCGAATCCAGCTCGTCGGGAACGATCTCGATGCGATCCTCCGACATGCCGCTTTCGAGCAGTCCGGCCCTGATCAAACCGGCCGCCTGTCCCGGCGGGCGGCCGCGCGTGTCGCAGTCCTCGCGAATGATGACGTAATCGAGACCTGAGGTGAGCTTGCCGAGATTGTGGATGTCTTCGTCGCGCCGGTCGCCGGGCGAGGCGACGACGCCAATGCGGCGCGCGGCGGGAAGCCGCCTCGCGAAATCGATGAGCCCCGACACCGCCGCGGCATTGTGCGCGTAGTCGACCAGCACGGTCCCCTCGCCCACGCGAATAAGGTTGAGGCGGCCGGGTGTCGTTGCCGGCGACGGAATGAAGGTGAGCAGCCCACTCCGGATCTCGTCGTAGCGCATCCCCTGAACGTATGCGGCGAGAATGGCCGCGAGAATGTTCTGGCGTTGAAAGCGCGCCGCACCTCCCATCATGAGCGGCACCTCGTGCTCTGCCGCGATCGGGATGCGCACGCGTCCGCGGCGGATGACGAAGTAGTCGTTCTCGATGCGCGCGCCAACGCCGTTGCGCTCGATGTGCTGCTCGAAGCGCGGATTCTGCCCGTCCGCCTGCAGCGAGAAGAGCACGACGTCGCCGTTGACACGCTCCTGCATCCCGAACACGAGCAGGTCGTCCGCATTGAGGATCGCGGCGCCATCGCGCTTGACTACCGCCGGGATCACCCCCTTCACCTCGGCGAGCTGCTGGAGCGTGTTGATGCCCCCCATTCCGAGATGATCGGAGGTGACGTTGAGGACGATGCCGACATCGCATTCGTCGAAGCCGAGCCCCGCGCGGAGAATGCCGCCGCGCGCGGTCTCGAGCACCGCCACGTCCACGGTCGGATTGGAGAGCACGATGTTCGCCGAGAACGGTCCCGTCATGTCGCCGCGGATCACACGGCGATTGTCGATGTACACGCCGTCGGTGGTGGTGAACCCAACGCGGCGGCCGGTGCGGCCGAAGAGGTGCGCGATGAGCCGGGTCGTCGTGGTCTTGCCGTTCGTTCCCGTCACGGCGATCACGGGAATGTCAGCCCTGGTGCCCGGCGGATAGAGCATGTCGATGATCGCGGCGCCCACGTTGCGCGGCGTTCCCTCGGCCGGATGCGTGTGCATCCGAATCCCGGGCGCCGCGTTCACCTCGATGATGACGCCGCCGTTCTCGCGGAGCGGCACCGCAATGTCCGCGGAGATGATGTCGATGCCGGCGATGTCGAGGCCGATGATGTTCGCGGCGGTCTCGCACGCCATGATGTTCTCGGGGTGCATCTCATCGGTCCGATCGATGGACGTGCCGCCGGTGCTCAGGTTCGCGGTGGGACGGAGCACCACGCGCTCACCCGCGCTGGGCACGCTGTCGTACGTGTACTCGTTGTCGCGGAGATACTGCTCGGTCTCGTCATCGAGGAGCAGCTTCGTGAGGATGTTGCGATGCCCGAATCCACGGCGCGGATCCGCGTTCGCGATGTCGATGAGCTCGCGGATGGAATGCGAGCCGTCGCCAATGACGTGCGCAGGCACGCGCTCCGCGCACGCGACGAGCTTTCCCCGCACGACGAGCGCGCGATGGTCGCGGCCGGTGAAGAACTTCTCGACCACGGCGGCGCGCGACACCTTCGACGTGAGCGGCCAGGCGGCACGCAGCGCAGCCTCGTCGTCGAGCTGCGGCGAGATGCCCCGACCGTGATTCCCATCGAGCGGCTTGAGAATCACGGGGAATCCCACGTTGCGAGCAATCTCGATCGCCTCTCCCAGCGAGCCCGCGACATTTCCGCTCGGCACCGGCAGCCCCACGAGATCGAGCGCGCGCTTGGTGTCGTCCTTGTTTTGCGCGATCTCCATCGCGATCCCGCTCGTGTAGTCGGACATAGTCGCCTGGATGCGGCGCAGATTGCGTCCCATGCCGAGCCGCACGAGCGAGTGCGAGTTGAGCCGGTGCACGGGAATCCCGCGGCGCTGCGCCTCGTCGACGATCGCCTGAGTGGAGGGACCCAGACGCACATCCTCGCGAAGACTGCGCAGCTCCTGCGTCAGTGCTTCCGCATCGAACGGCTCGTCAGAGATGCACGCTCGCAGGAGCGCCACCGCCTCGTGCATCGCGCGCACGCCAACCTCCTCGTGCTCGTAGGCGACGATCACCCACCACACGCCCTCATCGCCGGATGGCACGACGCGCCCGAAGCGCACATCACTCCCCGCGCGCATCTGCAGCTCGAGCGCGACGTGCTCGAGCACGTGCGGCAGGTACGTGCCCTGGCGCAGCCGCTCGAGGAAGCCGCCCTTGTGTCCCAGGGAGCACTTGTGCTCCTCGAGTGATGGCAGTGCAGCCACGAGCCGCTCCGAAAAGCCGGAGAGCTCCAGACTGCACACGTGGTCGAGCGATCCAAGGGCGAGGTCGCACGCGACCACCGGAGCGAGGCGCCAATAGTTCGGTCCGCGCAGGGCACGGACACGCGTCACACGGAGCTCGCTCGCGTCGTACAGCGTGGCCGAGCTCGATGCGGAATCCGTAGAGGAGGGCTGCATGAAAGCGGGGGCTGCAGGAATCGTGGAGACGGAAAAGGCAAAACACATACCCCCTCGAGACGTCGCCATCGAGCGCCGAGCTCGCTGAATGACCGGGCTGCGCGCGGCTCACCCTTTGCTTTGTGTCGAGGCATGCTGAGCGGACAGAAGCCGGAAGTGCAGAGGAGCGAGCGCGATACTCGAACGGACGACGCGCCTCTCAAGGAGATCGTCGCGAAGGCGAACGACGAACCGGCTGCGGAGCAACACGAGCCCGAGCCGGACTTGGACCGCACCGCCCGCGCACTCGGCTCGCTGCACAGCCTGACGATCGGCGTGTGGGTGCTCGCGACGCTCGCGGTGATCTACACCATCTACTTCGCGCGCGCCTTTCTCCTTCCGATCGTGTTCGCGATGCTGCTGAACTTTTTGCTCAGCCCACTCGTGCGCCTGCTCTCGCGCGTGAAGATCGATCCGCCGTATGCGGCGGGAATCATCCTCATCGCAGTGCTCGCGGTGGTGGGGCTCGCCGGCTACGAGCTCGCGGGCCCCACGCAGCGGCTCGCCGCGAGCGCGCCGGAGACGCTCTCGGTAGCGGAAGGGAAGCTCAAGAAGTTGATGCGCCCACTCGAGCGCGCGAGCAGAACGGCGCAGCAGGTCGCGAGCGCGGCCGCTGCGACAACGGATGGCGGGCCCGCACCGGCAAAGCCGACTGCAGTGGTGGTGCAGGGTCCGAGCGTGCTCACGCGCGTGTTCGGCACGACGCAGCGTGTCGCGGGCTTCATTCTCGAGGTGGTCATACTATTGTATTTCCTCCTCGCCGCCGGCGATCTCTTTCTGCAGAAGCTCATCAAGGTGCTCCCGAGCCGGGGCGAGCGAAAGCTCGCCGTGCAGATCGCGCGCGAGACGGAGACATCGATCTCGACGTACCTGCTCACGACTGCGCTCGTGAATCTGTCCGAGGGCTGCGTCGTGGCCGGCGTGATGGCGCTGTGGGGGATGCCGAGCCCCTTGCTGTGGGGCGCGCTCGTGGTGCTCTTCGAGTTCATCCCCTATCTCGGCGCCGCCGCGATGGTCGTGGTGCTCAGCGTCGCCGCGCTCACCGTGTTCGACAGCCTTGGCCATGCGCTGCTCGTTCCACTGAGCTATCTCGCGATCAACATCATTCAGGGCCAGTTCGTCAGCCCCATCCTGCTCGGCCATCGCCTCGCGCTCAATCCGGTGGCGCTGTTCGTGGGACTCGCGTTCTGGTTCTGGGTGTGGGGCATTCCCGGCGCGTTCATCGCGGTGCCGCTCGTGGCGACGTTCAAGATCTTCTGCGACAACATCGACGTGCTCGCGTTCATCGGGGAGTTTTTGGGGCGGCGGGATGAAGGCGAGCGGCGAGCGCTCGTGCGGTAGCAGCGCCCGCCGTTGCGCTACGAGACGCTCACGACGTGAAGCAGAAGGAATCGGTGGACGAGTCGCCGCCCTGCAAGCGCACCTGATGCGAGCGATGGCCGGGGAACGTCACGAAGAAGTCCTTGTCGATCTCGATGCCGCCGCCCTGCTGCACGTCGACCTTCGCCATCACGCCGGGAATGCCGTTCGGGAAGAATTGCTCGTCCCACGTACTATAGAGAGAGTTCGTGGTGAACACCCGCTTGCCGTCGCGACTCACCTCGATCATCTGCGGACCGCCGGCCCAGTCCGCGCCGG
>DASXQD010000173.1:0-13612 GCA_036493195.1 Gemmatimonadaceae bacterium
GCCGCCGAGCAGTTGTATGCGCGAATGTCCGATGCGATGCGTCGCGGCGACTGGGTGGCCTTCGGACACGCATATGACGCTCTCGGCGCGCTTCTCAACCGCGCAAGAAAACAACCATGACGGATTCCGAGACCGCCGTCATCGCGCTCGGCGGCAATGCGCTTTCGCCCGCAGGTGAGCATTGCACGATCGCGGAGCAGTTCGCCCACACGCGCGAGAGCCTCGGCGCCATTGTCGATCTCGCACTCGATGGGTGGGATCTCTGTCTGGTGCATGGCAACGGCCCACAGGTCGGCGATGAGCTCGTGCGCAACGAGCTCGCGCGCGAGGAGGTGTCGCCGCTCCCGCTCGGAGTGCTCGTTGCGGCCACCGCCGGCTGGATCGGTTACATGATTCAGCAGTCGCTCGAGAACGCGCTGCGACTCGCCGGAAGCGACCGCGAAGTCGCGACTGTGATCACGCAGATTCGCGTTGCACCGAACGATCCCGCGCTCTCCGCGCCCACGAAGTTCATCGGGCACGGAATTCCGGAGGCACGAGTGCAGGCACTGCTCGATCGCGGCATAGCCGTGAAGAAGGATTCGCGCGGGCGATTTCGGCGAGTGGTTGGGAGTCCGGCGCCGGTTGCGGTGCACGAGGTTGGCGTGATCCGACGGCTCGTGCGCAGCGGCACGATCGTGATCGCCGGTGGCGGCGGCGGCGCGCCGATCTACTACGATCGCGCGCGCGGCTGGGAAGGAGTGGACGCAGTCGTCGACAAGGATCTCGCAGCCGCCGTGCTCGCTCGTGATCTCGGCGCTTCGCTGCTCATGATTCTCACCGATGTGGACGGCGTGTATCTCGACTACGGAAAGCCGGAGCAGCGCATGCTCGACACACTCACACTCGGCGAGGCGGCGCGACTGGATGCGGCCGGAGCATTCGGTGCGGGGAGCATGGCGCCCAAGGTGCGCGCCGCTGCGGACTTCGTGCGACACACTGGTGGTCGCGCTATTATTACCGAGCTTGCGCGCGGCCGCGAAGCGGTACGTGGCGCTGCAGGGACAACGATCATCGCGGAGAACGCGTGAACATACACGAGTACCAGGCAAAGGAAATTCTGAGACGGGAAGGCGTGCCCATTCCACCGGGCGAAGTTGCAACGACGCCAGCGCAGGTCGAGCAGATCGCACGACGGTTGGGTGGCATGGTGGTGGTGAAGGCGCAGGTGCACGCGGGCGGGCGAGGCAAGGCCGGGGGAGTGAAGCTCGCGAAGTCGCCGGCCGAGGCGGCGGACGTGAGCAAGAAAATTCTCGGCATGCAGATCAAGGGGCTCACGGTCGAGAAGGTGCTCGTCACCGCGGCGGCCGACATCGAGACCGAGGCCTACGTCGGCATCATCATCGATCGCGCATCCAAGCGCGCCGTGTTCATGGTGAGCCCAGCCGGTGGTATCGACATCGAGGAAGTCGCCGCGACGGATCCCGACAAGATCATGCGCCTTCCCATCGATCCGCGATACGGCTTGCAGCCGTTCGAAGCGATGCGCATGGGCTTCTTTCTCTACAAGGAGATCGCGAAGGCTCGCGCGGCTGCGCGCATTATGCAGCAGCTCTATCGCGCCTTCATCGACAGCGGTGCGTCGCTGGCAGAGATCAATCCGCTCGTCACCACGCCCGCCGGCGAGGTGATCGCGGTGGATGCGAAGATGGTGATCGACGACAACGAGCTCGATCGGCGCCCGGATATCGCAGCGCTGCGCGATGAGAGCGCGGAGGAGACGAGCGAGCTCCAGGCACGTCGCGCGAATCTCACGTTCATCAAGCTCGAGGGAGACGTCGGCTGCATCGTGAATGGCGCCGGTCTGGCCATGGCCACGATGGATCTCGTGAAGTACTACGGTGGAGAGCCCGCGAACTTCCTGGACATCGGCGGCTCATCGAGCCCCGAGAAGGTCGTCAACGCGCTTCGCATCATCACGGCAGATCAGGGAGTGAAGGCGATTCTGTTCAACATTTTTGGAGGCATCACGCGCACGGATGACGTGGCGAACGGCATCGTCACCGCCACGCGCCACAACCCGCTCACCCTCCCGCTCGTCATTCGACTCACCGGCACGAACGAGGATATCGCGCTCGCGATTCTGTCCGAGCACGGTTTCAGCGCAACGAGCGATATGGACGAGGCGGTCCAGAGAGTGGTCGCGCTGGCGAAGGGAGGTGCCAAGTGAGCGTCTACGTCGATGCGTCGACCCGGCTGCTCATTCAAGGGATCACCGGTCGCGACGGCTCCTTTCACGCGCGCCAGATGCGCGAGTACGGCACCAACGTGGTTGCCGGCGTCACACCGGGAAAAGGCGGACAGAAGTTCGATGGCGAAGTTCCGATCTTCGACACGGTTTCGGACGCGGTGGCACGGACGCGAGCGAACGTGTCGGTGATCTACGTGCCGCCGCCGTTCGCCGCCGACGCCATGATGGAAGCCGCGGCGGCGGGAATCGATTTGATCGTCTGCATCACCGAAGGCGTTCCCGTGCTCGACATGACGCGCGTGTATCCATACGTGCGCGAGCATGGCGCCCGGCTCATCGGTCCGAACTGTCCCGGGCTCATCACGCCCGGCGAGTGCAAGGTGGGCATCATCCCCGGTCGCATTTGCGCACCGGGAGCGGTGGGCGTCGTGAGCCGGTCGGGCACGCTCACGTACGAAGTGGTGGACCAGCTCACCCGCGCCGGCATCGGGCAATCGACGTGCGTGGGCATCGGCGGTGACCCGATCAATGGGACGAGCTTCATCGACGTGCTCGAGGCCTTCGAGAATGATCCGAAGACCAAAGCGATCGCCATGATGGGCGAGATCGGCGGCACGGATGAGCAGGAGGCCGCGCGTTTCGTGCGCGATCGCATGAAGAAGCCCGTCGTCGGCTTCATCGCGGGACAGACGGCGCCCCCGGGACGACGCATGGGACATGCGGGTGCGATCATCTCGGGATCCGCCGGCACCGCTGCGGAAAAGCTCGAGGCGTTCGAGAAGGCGGGAATGGGCATCGCGCGCCGCCCGAAAGACTTCGTCGAGCTGCTGCGCGAGCGTCTATGAAGCTGACGGAGCTGCTTCGGGCGGATCGGGTGGTGATCCCGCTCGAGCAGCGCGCGTTGTCGGAGGCGATCTGGGCGCTCGTCGAGAAGCTCGCGGCCACCGGCGTGATCGGTGAGCCCGAGGCCCTCCGCGCGAGAATCGCGGAGGGACGCGGCGAAGATCTCGTGGTGCAGAGCGGCCGTGCGTACATCGCACACTACCGCACGGAAACCGCGCAGGAGCTCGGCGTCGCAATCGGTGTGGCGCCCGAGCCAATCGCTCGAGATGTGGATGATGGCGACGCGCGCGAACAGTCGGCCCGGTTGATCGTCGTGCTCCTTGCTCCGCCCCGCATGGCTGGCCGTTATCTCCAGGCGCTCGGCGCGTTCTCGCGCGTGCTCTCGCGTCCCCCGGTGGTCGAACGAATACTGGAGGCACGATCGGGTGAGGAGGTACTCGGGTTGCGGGTGTTGCACGAGGTGGAGCTGGCGCCGCAGCTCCGGGTGCGAGAGATCATGACCGAGTCGCCGCGGTCCACGAAGCCGGATACGCTGCTGCGCGATGCCGCGCGCGATCTCGTGCGCTCGGGTATCGGCGCACTGCCGGTGATCGAGGCCGACGGGCTGCTCGTGGGAATGCTGAGCGAGCGCGAGCTGATGCGGCACATGCTGAGCCTCGCGTCGATCAACGGCTCGATCCCGCGTCCGCAGTCGGGGATCGAGCGCCAGCGTCGTACCGTGCGCGACGTGATGACACGTCAGGTACTCTGCGTCTCGCCGGACCAGCCACTTGCCGAAGTGGCTAGCTTAATGACCAACAAGGACGTCGATCGGTTGCCTGTCGTGGAAGAAGGACGGCTCATCGGCTTTCTCACTCGCGGCGACATCGTCCGCAAACTCATTGGATCCTGACCATGCCTGCTGAACGTCATACGCTCACGATCGTCAAGCCGGATGCTTTTGGAGTCAACAAGGCCGGTAAGATCATCGCGCATCTCGAGTCACAGGGGTTCCGCATTCGAGCTGCGCGCGTGCTTCATCTCACCCACGCGCAGGCCGAGGAGTTCTACGCCGTGCATCGTGAGCGTCCGTTTTTCGGATCCCTCGTGACGTTCATGACATCGGGACCGTGCATGCCGCTCGTGCTCGAGAAGGCGGATGCGGTGGCCGCTCTTCGCAAGGCGATCGGTGCGACCGATCCGAAGGAAGCGGAGCAGGGCACGGTGCGTCAGCTCTTCGCCGAGTCGAAGGAGCGAAACGCGATTCATGCCTCCGATTCCGACGAGAACGCCGCGCGCGAATCGCGATTCTTCTTCTCCGAATCGGAGCTCCTCGCGGCGCGCTAGAAGTGCGAGCTGGACGCGTAGAGAGCGCGTACGGAACTGCGGGTCACGAATCGTCGACAAGTCGAGCGCCCTGCCTTTGACAAGAGCTCTTCTCCGTTTGTGTCCGTTAGTATCCGTTCAATCCGTATTTGGAAAGTGTTAGCGCCTTGAAGCGCGCGCCGTTGCACAACTGCAACCTGCCGCCCTGGCTGCCACTAACTGGCTGCCAGTAACAAGTAGGTGATACGGACACAAACGGATTCAACGGATTGAACGGAGAAGGCGAAAACCCAAAAAAAAAGCTCGGGCATCGCATACGCCATCGCTCCGCGTCGGGTGCGATTCGTGTCGACCCATTGGTGCGATTCGTGTCCAGCAGTTGGCAGGTGAGCGCTCTCTCCGGCGTCTTGCCCGGCGGCTCATCTTCAAGTAGATTCATAGGTTATGCTGTCTTTCGACATTCGCTCGCTGGAAGACCAAGCCGCAACGGTCGACGGCGAGCTAAGTGCCACGGATCCGATCTGGATCGAAGGCGACATGCTTCCGGAATCCGCTGTTCGTGCTACGGGCCGGCTCTCTCTTGCCGGTCCCGGCCGGTACTACTGGAGCGGCGCAATCGAGGGAACGGCCACCGTGCCGTGCCGTCGATGCCTCACGGACACGACCGTGAAGGTCTCCGAGGATGTGCACGTGCTGTACGCAGAAGCGGACGATGAGATCGATGATCCCGAGGTCTACGTTCTCCCGCCTCGCGCTCGCACGATCGATCTCAGTCCCGCCGTACGCGAGCAGTGGCTGCTCGCCGTGCCGCACTTTCCCGTGTGCCGGGAGGATTGCAAGGGACTCTGCCCGACGTGTGGGGCGGAGCTCAATGCGGGCGCGTGCAGCTGCCCGCCCGCTGTCGATGCACGCTGGGCCGAGTTGCGGACGGCACGGGGTACGGACAACTGATTCGCCATTCGATTTCACTACGCACTGAACCTTTTTCTTTCCCACTGAGCACTCATGGCCGTCCCGAAGCGCCGCACCTCCAAGCGGAAGAAGCGCGCCCGCAATACGCACAAGAAAGCACCGGCAATCGCCATCCAGCGCTGTCCGCGTTGCCAGAGCATGAAGCGTCCGCACCGCGTCTGCGCCGAGTGCGGCTATTACGGCGGAGTCCAGCGGGTCGAAGCCAAGGAAGCCTAGCTTGGCCCGGATCGCCGTGGATGCCATGGGGGGCGATCTCGCTCCTCATGCTCCCATTGCAGGCGCCTTGCTCGCCCTCCGCGAGCTCGCCCCGGAACATTCGGTAGTCCTCGTCGGCCGCACGGCGGCGATCCAGGCAGAGCTGGATCGCCTCGAAGCGCAGGACCGCGCGACGATCGAGTCACTCGTGAGTCGCATCAGCATCGTGGAAGCGCCGGACGTCATCGAGATGAGTGATCGTCCCACCGCCGCCATTCGCGGCAAGCCGCACAGCTCGATGGTCGTGGGCCTCAAGCTGCACGCATCCGAAAAGGCCGACGCATTCGTCTCCGCCGGCAACACCGGCGCGCAGATGGCGTCGTCCGTCTTCCTGCTCAAGCTCCATCACGGGCTCACTCGTCCAGCCATCGCGGCGATGATTCCGACGCTCAAGCAACCCGTGGTACTGGTCGATGCAGGCGCAAACGTCGATTGCTCCGCCGAGGAGCTCGTGCAGTTCGCCCGACTCGGCTCCGTCTACGCCGAGGACATCCTCGGCCGCCCCGAGCCGGCGATCGGACTCCTGAGCAACGGCGAGGAATCCGAGAAGGGGAACTCGTCGGTGAAGGAGGCGCACAAGCTGCTCTCGAGTGCTGGGCTCAACTTCATCGGCAACGTCGAAGGACGCGACATCCTCACCGCAGGAAGCGCGCGCGGCTCGCTCGACGTCGTCGTCTGCGACGGCTTCGTGGGCAACGTGCTGCTCAAGTTCTACGAGTCGGTGCCGGAGCTCATCTTCAGCATGCTTGCGGCGGGAGGCATCAAACAGGAAGTGATCGCGCAGATCTTCCGTGGTTTCGACTACTCCGACTACGGCGGGGCGCCGCTTCTCGGCGTGAAGGGCGTGAGCATCATCTCGCATGGCAGCTCGTCTCCGCGCGCGGTGAAGAATGCGATTCAGGTGGCGGTGCGCGCCGTCGAGTCGCGCATGAACGACCACATCGGACGCCGCCTCGGGCATGCGGCAGTGACGAGCGCATGAAACGCCCCAGCGTGCAGTTCTCCGGCGTCGGTCGCTCGGTCCCCGCTCGCGTGATGACGAATTACGACTTCGCCGCGATCGGAATCCAGACCACGCACGAATGGGTGATGGAGCGCACCGGCATCTCGGAGCGCCACATCGCCGGCCCCGATGACAGCACGTGCAGCATGGGCGCAAAGGCGGCGCGGATCGCGATGCAGCGCGCCGGAGTTCAGCCGGGCGAGATCGATATCATCATCTGCAGCACCGCCACTCCCGATCGTCTGCTTCCCGCCACGGCGGTCGACATCCAGGCCAGCCTCGGCGCGTCGCGCGCGGCCGCATTCGATATTTCCGCCGCGTGCTGTGGATTCCTGTACGGGATGACGATGGCCGAGGGCTTGATTCAGAGTGGCGTCGCGGAGACCGTGCTGCTGGTCAGCTCCGAAAAGCTCAGCGCGATCACCGACTGGACCGATCGCGCCACGTGCGTGCTCTTCGGCGATGGCGCGGGCGCCGCTGTGCTGCGCCGTTCGCAAAAGGGGCGCGGCATTCTGTCGACGTTCATGCGCAGCGATGGCACGTTGGCCGATCTGCTCTATCGTCCCGCCGGCGGCGCAACGACGCCGATGTCGCCCGCAGTGCTCGAGGCGCGCACCCATCTCATCCACATGGCCGGCCGCGAAGTGTTCAAGCACGCCGTGCGATCGATGGCAGAGTCGGCGGATCGTGCGCTCGACATGGCGCGCATCAACAGCGGCGACATCGATCTGCTCATTCCCCACCAGGCGAATCTGCGCATCATCGAGGCAACCGCGAAGCACGCGAGCATCCCGATGAGCAAGGTGTACGTGAACGTGGACCGCTACGGGAACACGTCATCGGCGTCGATTCCGATCGCACTCGATGAGGCCACGCAGAAAGGAATCGTGGGTGAAGGCTCGCTCGTGCTGATGCTGGCCTTCGGCGCCGGCTTCACCTGGGCGTCTTCGGTCGTGCGGCTCTGACGAGCGCGCGCGTGAACATCGTACTGCTCTTTCCGGGACAGGGATCGCAGAAGGCGGGAATGGGAAAGGAGCTCGCCGAGGCATTTCCCTCGGCGAAGGCGATCTTCGAGCAGGCCGATGCGACGCTCGGATTCCCGCTGTCCCGGCTCTGCTTCGATGGCCCCGATGAAGAGCTGATGGCGACGCGGAATGCACAGCCTGCGCTGCTCACGCATGGTGCCGCCGTCTGGGGCACCGTCGCGGACCGATTGCGTCCGCACGTGCGTGCCGCCGCGGGACACTCGCTGGGAGAGTTCACGGCGTATCACGCGGCGGGTGCGTTCGCGTTTTCCGATGCGCTGAGACTCGTGCGACGTCGCGGCGAGCTGATGTTCGAGAGTGGTACGAAGCGGCCGGGGGCCATGGCCGCGATTCTCGGACTCTCCGAAGCGAACGTGGAAGCGGCGTGCACGCGCGCGCTCGAATTAGGCGATGTCGTTCCGGCGAACTACAACACGCCGGAGCAGCTCGTGATCTCCGGCGAGGTGGGGGCAGTCGAGCGCGCGATGGCGATCGCAAAGGAGCTCGGCGCGAAGCGCGCGATCCGGCTGAATGTGAGCGGGGCGTTCCACTCGCCGCTCATGGAGGATGCCGCTGCCGGGCTCGAGATGGCCCTGAGCGCTGCGCCGATCGCGTCGACAGACTTCCCAATTTACTCGAATGTGAGCGCGTATCCCTCTGCGGGACCGGAAGATGCAAAAGAGCTGCTTCTGCGCCAATTGACCTCACCGGTGCGCTGGACTGAGCTCGTGCGCCACATGGCCGAAGATGTGCCTGACGCACTCTACGTGGAGATGGGCCCCGGCGCCGTGCTATCGACACTCGTCAAGCGCATCATTCCCGGTGCGCGCACGATGACCTGTGGCACCGCGGCCGAAGTCGATCAGCTCATTGGAGTATTACCCGCATGAATTGCACATGAAGATCGACCTGACGGGGAAGGTGGCGCTCGTGACGGGCAGTACGCGCGGCATCGGGCGCCAGATCGCGGCTACGCTCGCCAGCGCGGGCGCGCGCGTCGCGGTGTCGGGGCGCAGTGCCGAGAATGCGGCCGAGGTCGCCGCTTCGATTGGTGGTGAGGCGCATGGCTTCGCGTGCGACATCGCGGACACGGCGAGTGCCGCGGCGCTCGTCGACAACGTCGAGAAGCACTTCGGCGCGCTCGATATTCTCATCAACAACGCCGGCATCACGCGCGACAATCTGCTCATGCGGCTCAAGGATGACGACTGGGACGCGGTACTCGATGCCAATCTGCGCGGCGCATTCGCGACCATTCGCGCAGCATCGCGCGGCATGATGAAGCGGCGTTTCGGACGCATCGTCAACATCACGTCGGTCGTGGGAATCACGGGGAACAAGGGGCAGGCGAACTACGCCGCGAGCAAGGCGGGGCTCATCGGTCTGACGAAGTCGGTCGCGAAGGAGCTCGCATCGCGCAACATCCTCGCGAACGCGGTCGCTCCGGGCTTCGTTGAGACGGACATGACGGCGGCGATGACGCCGGACGCACGCGCGGAGCTCGGCGCACAAATTCCAGTGGGACGACTCGGTACGCCGGGGGACATCGCTGGTGTGTGCGCCTTTCTGGCGTCGGAGCACGCGTCGTACATCACGGGGCAGGTATTCGTGGTGGACGGCGGGCTGGTGATGTAGATTTCCGAAGCACGTTTCGCGCAGCGGCGCGCACAATTCACTCACAGGGGACCACGTCCATGGCGGATCTCGAAGAAAAGGTCAAGGAAATCATCGCCAAAGAGCTTGGCGTCGAGCGCGAAAAGCTGACGAACGACGCGAGCTTCATGGAGGATCTCGGGGCCGATAGTCTGGACACCGTGGAGCTTGTGATGGAATTCGAGAAGGAGTTCAACATCGACATTCCGGACGAAGACGCCGAGAAGCTGCGCACCGTTGGCGATGCGCTCACATATCTCAAGTCCAAGTCGGCGTGACCAAGCGCAGGGTCGTCGTCACCGGCCTCGGGGCCATAACGCCCGTCGGCAACGACGTGGCGACGACCTGGCAGTCCCTGCTCGAGGGACGTTCCGGTGCAGGGCCGATCACGAAGTTCGATGCGGGTCCGTTCGCCGTGAAGTTCGCGTGCGAGGTGAAGGACTTCGATCCATTTGCGTACATGGACCGCAAGGAAGCGAAGCGCGCCGACCTCTTCACGCAGTACGCCGTGGCCACCGCCGTGCAGGCGATGGGCGATGCCAAGCTCACAGACACCAACGCGTATGATCCGAACCGTCTGGGCGTCATCGTGGGCAGCGGGATAGGCGGGCTCGCCACGATGGAGCAGCAGCACGACACCTATCGCGATCGCGGGCCCTCGAAGATCTCGCCCTTCTTCATCCCGATGTTCATCTCCGACATCGCGGCCGGCATCGTGTCCATGCAGTTCAATGCGCGCGGACCGAACTACGCCACGGTATCCGCCTGCGCCACGAGCGCGCACGCGATCGGCGATGCGTATCGCGCGATCCAGTACGGCGACGCGGATCTCATGATCACCGGCGGCGCCGAAGCCGCGGTGACCCCGATGTCGATCGGGGGCTTCGCGAACATGCGCGCGCTCTCCGAGCGAAACGATGAGCCGCTCACCGCATCACGCCCGTTCGACGCCACACGCGACGGCTTCGTCATGGGCGAGGGCAGCGCGACCATCGTTCTCGAGGAGCTCGAGCACGCCAAGGCGCGCGGCGCGAACATCTACGCCGAGATCGTCGGCTATGGCGCCACGGGCGATGCGTATCATCTCACGTCTCCCGCGCCCAATGGCGAAGGCGCGCAGCGCGCGATGAAGCGAGCCATGGAAGACGCAGGGCTGTCGCCGGAGTCGGTGCAGTACGTGAACGCGCACGGTACCTCCACGCCCGCGAACGACCTGAACGAGACCAAGGCGATCAAGGCGGTGTTCGGCGATGCGGCGCACGACCTGAGCGTCAGCTCGACCAAGTCCGGCACCGGCCACATGCTCGGCGCTGCAGGGGCGGTGGAGTTTCTCATCTCCTCGCTCGTCGTGCGCGAGGGAAGAATTCCGCCCACGATCAACTACTGCACGCCCGATCCCGAGTGCGACCTGGACTACACGCCGAACATCGCGCGCAATCGCGACGTTACGGCCGCGCTGAGCAACAGCTTCGGCTTCGGCGGCCACAACGTCACGCTCGCCATTCGGCGCTACGTCGGCTGACATGCCTGTTCCCGCGAACGTCTCCTTCGCGCGACTCAAGGACCCTGCGCTGCGCGCGATCGGCGCGAAGGTGGCGTCCGGCACGCGCCTGAGCGCCGCCGACGGCGTGACCCTGTTCGAGACGCCGGATCTGCTCGGCGTGGGCCATCTCGCGAACGCCGCCAATGAAGCCAGGCACGGGAAGACCGTGTACTTCGCCGCGAATCAGCACATCAATCCGACCAACGTCTGCGTCCTTCGCAAGACGTGCGTCTTCTGCTCCTATGCACGGCTGCCCAAGGAAGCCGGGGCGTATCGCTACACGATGGATCAGGTGTACTCGGAAGCCGCCGCGAATCCGTACGTCCGCGAATTTCACATCGTGGGCGGACTCGATATGGGCGCAGGACTCGAGTACTACGCCGAGATGTTTCGCGGGTTGAAAGAGCGCCACCCCGATGTGCACATCAAGGCCCTCACTGCGGTGGAGATCGCGCACATCGCGCGCATCGAGAAGATGTCCAATCACGATGTGCTCGTCGCGCTTCGCGATGCGGGGCTCGACACGCTGCCTGGCGGCGGCGCCGAGGTGTTCAGCAAGGGCGTACGCGCCACTATCGCCGAGAAGAAGCTCAACGCGGAAGACTGGATCGAGGTGCATCGCGTCGCGCACCGGTTGGGCATTCGAACGAATGCCACGATGCTCTACGGCCACGTGGAGTCATTCCAGGATCGCATCGAGCACCTCGAGATGCTCCGCACGCTGCAGGATGAGACGGGAGGTTTTCTCACCTACATCCCTCTCGCGTACCATCCGGACAACAACGAGCTCGGCGTGACGCTCGGCCGTCAGGGCACCGCCACGACGGGCTTCGACGACCTGCGCAACGTTGCCGTCGGCCGGCTCTTTCTCGACAACTTCGATCATGTGAAGACGCACTGGATCATGGTTACGCCCTTTCTGTCGCAGATCGCGCTTTCCTGGGGCGTGAACGATCTCGAGGGGACCGTGGTGCGCGAGAAGATCTATCACGAGGCCGGCGCGCACACGGCGCAGGGACTCGCGCTGGACGACCTGCTCACGCTCATTCGCGGCGCCGGCAGAGTTCCGGTCGAGCGCGACTCGCTCTACAAGGTCCTTCGGACCTTCGAGGCGCCGGCCGCCGAGGCGGCCTGACGTGCGCGTCGGGCGCATTCGCTACATCAACTGCTTTCCGGTGTACGGCGCCATCGACCGCGGCGTCGTTCCGCTCGGCGCACCGGTGGTGAGTGGAAATCCGACCGAGCTCAATCAGCTCATGGCGAGCGGACAGCTCGATGTGAGCGTAATCTCCGCCGTGGAGTATGCGCGCGACTCCGCGCGCTATCTTCTGCTCCCCGATCTCGGCATCACGTCCGATGGACCCGTTCGCAGCGTAATGCTGTTCTCGCGCATGCCGGCTGAACAGCTGACGGGGCGCCGCGTGTTGGTATCGCGCAGCTCGATGACGAGCGTCGCGCTCACGCGGCTCTTGTTCGAGCATGTGTGGGCGGCGAAGCCCGAGTATGCCGCTGGTGACGCGGAGCTCACGGACATCGCGCGCTTTCTCGACGAGCCCCATGACGCGCGACTCGTGATCGGCGATGCGGCGCTTCTGCTCGCGAATCGCGTGCGCGCGAGCGGCGCCGAACATCCGGGCGCGTCCGATTATCCGTACGTGTACGATCTCGGCGAGTCCTGGAAGGAGTGGACGGGACTGCCGTTCGTCTTCGCCGTATGGGTCGCGCAGCGCACCGCCGCCGCTTCCGATGCGCTGCAGATACACGCTCGACTGCTCGAGTCGCGCGACTGGGGCCTCGCGCACCTGGACGTGCTCGCCGAGCAGGCATCGCTGGTCACCGGCGTCGCACGACGCATCTGCCTGGAGTATCTGTCCGGGCTCGACTATCGACTCTCGTACGACCATCTCGCCGGACTGTCGGAATTTTTCCGGCGCCTCGCGAACGCGGGCATCGTGCCCGCAACGCCGCTCTCGTTTCTCCCCGCTGCCTGACATGAGAGATCTTCTCGACTTCTATACGAACGCGCCCTTGCTGGAGCTCGGTGCGGAAGCGGATGCCGTGCGCGAACGGCTCCATCCGCATCAGACGGTCACGTACATCGTCGACCGAAACATTAACTACACGAACGTCTGCGTCGCCGATTGCGGATTCTGTGCGTTCTACCGCAGGCCGAAGCACGGCGAGGGATGGACGCTCTCCTACGAGCAGATCGGGGCCAAGATCGATGAGGCGAAGCAGCTCGGCGCCGTGCAGATCCTCATGCAGGGCGGGCACAATCCGTACATCCCGTTCGAGTGGTATCTCGAGCTGCTGAAGTACATTAAGAGGTATCATACCATCCACATTCACGGCTTCAGCCCGAGCGAGATTGACTTTTTCGCGAAGGTGTTCCGGATGGATGCGCGCGAGGTGATTCGCGAGCTGATGAAAGCGGGGCTCGACTCGGTGCCTGGCGGCGGCGGAGAGATCCTGGTGCAGCGTGTGCGCGATCTCGTGGCGAAGAAGAAAGCCGGCGCGGACCGGTGGCTCGAGATCATGGAAATTGCGCACCAGGAAGGAATGAAGACGAGCGTCACGATGATGTACGGCATCGGCGAGACGCTGGCCGAGCGCATCGAGCATCTCGAGCGCGTGCGGGAGCTGCAGTCGCGGACGAATGGCTTCACCGCCTTCATCTGCTGGCCGCTCCAGCCCGAGAACACGCCGACCATGTCGAATCAGCCGAAGACGAGCGCGGTGGACTATCTTCGCACCACGGCGCTCGCGCGCGTCGTGCTCGACAA
>DASXQD010000174.1:0-6188 GCA_036493195.1 Gemmatimonadaceae bacterium
AGCTCGTCATCGCCGTCGCCACGATGCCCGAGTCCGCGTTCACGAGCACCGGCACGGTCGAGCTCTCACCCGTGCCGGCGGCGGCCAAAACCGAGGTGCGCCCGCTCGGCGGCGGTGCCGCATCGCGGCGCGACCGCGCGAACGAGGAGCTCCCGGTTCCGGTGCTCCAGGAAGAAAAGTCCGGCAGCCCCGTCGCACTCATTTTCGCCGTGCTCGTGTTGCTGCTCGCGGGCGGCGGCGGTGGTTGGTGGTACTGGAATTCGCAACAGGCCGTGTCGTCCATGGCGTCGGCCACGGCACCGGCCGCGACGACTGCGCCACCGGTTGCACCGATAACGGACAGCGCCCGAAAGGACAGCGCGAGCACGGCCGCGCCGCATGACTCCACGCCGGCCGCGGCCACTCCGGCAGCCGCCACTCCCGCTGCCGACTCTGTTGCACCGAAAACGGCGGCGACCGAGCCGCCAAGGAACACCCTCGCGCCCGATCAGCTCGATGATCTGCTCGCGCCCATTCGCGAGGATCTGAACGTCGGCAAGCAGCGCATGAGTGAGGGCCAGTACGATGGGGCGGTGGTTCGCTTCGGAAGCGCGCAGGACAAGATCACACCGCTCGCACGTAAGTACGCTGACGTACCACAGATTCGGTCGCTGCGCCGTGAGATCAACGAGGCCCTGTCGCAGAACCACGCGGCCTGCAAGGCGGAGCGCGACCTGGCGCTCGAGCACGGGAGCACATCGCCGCCGGACTGTCCCTGACCGGCGATGTCCGTATTCAGTGGGGATTTACGCTGCTATCACGTAGCGGGCTTCGATCATCACTGCAGCCCTTCCAGAATCGCACGGTGGCCGCGTGCTCTGGCAAAGTAGCTTTCAGGGGGTTGCGGCGTCCCGTCCGGCAATGAATCATGTGATCCCCGTCACGTGCCAGGAACGACGCGCGATGTGGCGTGCGGCGGATTCTCGCTCACTTTTGGAAGTCGTCCTGACACGTTGGCATCCTGCCAGGCGTGAAGTACGCAACTCATTACGGGGCCGGATCTTCGGAACCGTTGTTCGGATGTCATTGTGATGACCAGTCGAATCGGAATCATAGGGGGCGGTGCCCTCGGCATGACGCTCGCCCTTCGCTTGCGCGAGCAGGGCCACGACGTGGTCGTGCTCGAAGGCGCGCGCACGGCCGGCGGACTCGCCGCGTCGCAGCAGATCGCGGGATACACGTGGGATCGGTTCTATCACGTGATCCTCCAATCCGACCGTGATCTCCTCGCGCTTCTCGGCGAGCTCGGCGTGCGCGAGCCGAATTGGGGAGTGACGCGCACCGGCTTCTATACCGATGGCGTGCTGTACTCGCTCTCCACGAGTCTCGAGTTTCTGGCGTTCCCGCCGATCTCGCTGTTCGACAAGATGCGGCTCGCCGGTACGATCTTGTACGCTTCGCGCGTGAAGAACTGGCGCCCACTCGAGAAGATTCCCGTTGCCGACTGGCTCAGAAAGCTCAGTGGCAAACGCACTTTCGAGCGCATTTGGCTCCCCTTGCTCAAGAGCAAGCTCGGAGAGAACTACCGTATCGCGAGCGCCGCGTTCATCTGGGCGATCATCGCGCGCATGTACGCGGCACGCCGCTCGGGGCTCAAGCGCGAGCAGTTCGGCTACGTCGAAGGCGGCTACGCCACGGTGCTCGCGCGCTTCGAGAAATACCTCGAGGAGAAAGGGATCGAGCTCCGCACGGGCGCGCCGGTGACCGCCGTGCGCGACTCGGGCACCGATTCCGAGGTCACCTTCGCGAACGGCACGTCCGCGCGCTTCGATCGCGTGATTCTCACGCTGCCCGCGAACCGCATCCCCACCCTCGTGCCGCAGCTCTCGCACGCCGAGATCGAGCGGCTTGGCCGCGTGGTCTATCAGGGCGTGCTGTGCGCGTCGCTGCTCACGAAGAAGCCGCTCGCCACCTATTACGTCACGAACATCACCGATGGCTGGGTGCCGTTCACCGGCGTGATCGAGATGACGACACTCGTGGACAAGAAGCAGTTTGGCGGCAACAGCCTCGTGTATCTCCCGCGCTATCTCGCCCAGGACGATCCATTCTGGAAGGCCTCGGACGACGAGGTGCGTGAGACTTTCCTCGCGGCGCTCGAGCGCATGTACCCCGCCTTCACGCGCGCGGATGTGATCGAGTTTCGCGTCGCGCGCGCGCGCGACGTGCTCGCGATCTCGACGCTCGACTACAGCGAGACGACGCTGCCGCCCGTGCGCACGTCGCTCCCGAACACCTTCATCGTCAACTCGGCGCAGATCGAGAGCGGCACGCTCAATCTGAACGAGACGGTCGGGCTCGCGAATCGGCAGGCCGCGGTGCTCGCTCCCTTTCTCGTGAACCGTGAGTCCGTGGCGGCGCATGTCTGATCGTCCGCTGTGCAGCATCTCGCTCGACGTGGACGATCTCTGGTCGTACATGAAGATCCGCGGCGACCAGCGCTGGATCGAGCGTCCCTCGTATCTGCCGCGCTTCCTGCCCGTGGCGCTCGATACGCTCGAGGAGATCGGGCTGCGCATCACCTTCTTCGTGGTCGGCTTCGATGCCACGGTCGAAAGCAACGCGAGCGTGCTCGCATCGATCGTCGCACGCGGGCACGAGGTGGGCAATCACTCCTTCGAGCACGAGTCGTGGCTGCACCTGTACTCGCGCGACCAGCTGGTCGAGGAGATCACCAAGGCGGAGAACGCAATCGCGGCGGTGTGCGGGGAGCGCCCGCGCGGCTTTCGCGGACCGGGCTACAGCTGGAGCGAGACGCTGCTCGAGGTGCTCGCGGCGCGCGACTACCTGTACGACGCATCCACGCTGCCCACCTATCTCGGGCCGTTGGCGCGCGCGTACTACTTCGCAACCGCCGGCAAGGGAATGTCGAAGACGCCGGAGCGCAAGACACTCTTCGGCACCTTCCGCGACGGACTTCGTCCCGTGAACGCGTACGAATGGGCGCTGCGCAACGGGCAGTCGCTGCTCGAGATTCCCGTCACGACGATCCCGGGAATCAAGGCGCCCTTTCACTTCAGCTATCTGCTCTTTCTCGCGCGCAAGTCGGAGGCGCTCGCCTTCGGCTACCTGCGCACGGCGCTCGCGATCTGACGAGCCACAGGAGTCGAGCCGAGCTTTCTGCTCCACCCGCTCGATCTCATGGGCGGCGATGAGGCGCCGGAGCTCGCGTTCTTCCCGGGAATGGATCTGCCGTCGAAGCGGAAGCGCGAGCTGTTCTCCAGGGCATTGCGGATCCTCGCCTAAGATCACACGCCGGTGACGATGTCCGCGCACGCGAGCGCGATTCGCGCGCGCGCACGGCTGGCGCGGCGCGTTCCCGACGCCGCGGCCACCGCCGCATCGCCGTCCGCGGCGAGGTAGGCGACCATGTGCGGATTCGTTGGCGTCGTGCATTTCGACGGCACGGCGGTCGAGGTTCCCGTGCTGGCCCGCATGGCCGAGGCGATCGCGCATCGCGGGCCCGATGGCGAGGGCTCCTACGTGTGCGGCCAGGTGGGCTTCTACTTCAAGCGCCTCGCGATCATCGATCTCGTGAGCGGCGACCAGCCGATGACGGCGGACGACGTCACGATCGTGTTCAACGGCGAGATCTACAACTACGTGGAGCTGCGCGAGCAGCTCAGGCAGCGTGGCCACACGTTCCGCACGACGTCGGACACGGAAGTCATTCTCCGGATGTATCACGAGTACGGCGAGGCGTGCGTCGAGCAGCTCAACGGGATGTTCGCCTTCCTGCTGCACGACCGCTCGAAGAACATCGTGCTCGCCGCGCGCGATCACTTCGGCATCAAGCCGCTCTACTTCTATTCCGACGAGCGCCGCATGCTCTTCGGATCGGAGATCAAGGCGATTCTCGCGCACGGAGACGTGAACGCGAGCGTGAACCGTACCTCGCTCAATGACTATCTCACCTTCCAGTTCGTGATCGGCGAGGACACGCTGTTCGAGAACGTCGGCAAGGTGCTGCCGGGCTACTATCACGTGCTCGACCTGAAGTCGCGCGACGTGCGGCGCGTGCGCTACTGGGAGCCGCGCTTCGTCATCGATCCGTATCACACGGAAGAGTACTTCCTCGTCGAGACGCGCCGGCTGCTCGAGGACTCGATCCGCATCCAGATGCGCAGCGACGTTCCGGTGGGCGCGTATCTCTCCGGCGGACTGGACTCGAGCATCGTCACGGGCTTCGCCGCACGCGCGTACGACGGCGGCCGCTTCAAGACGTTCACCGGTGCCTTCGACGAAGGACCGTCGTTCGACGAGCGGCCGTACGCGCGCGCGGTGGCCGAGTCGGTGAATGCGGAGATGCACACGATCATGCCGACCGCGAACGATTTCGCGGACGTGCTGCACAAGCTCGTGTACCACATGGACGAGCCGGTGGCCGGTCCCGGGCTCTTCCCGCAGTACATGGTCTCGCGCTGCGCCGCGCAGCACGTGAAGGTCGTGCTCGGCGGACAGGGCGGCGACGAGATCTTCGGCGGCTACACGCGCTATCTCGTGGCGTATCTGGAGCAGGCGCTCAAGGGCGCCATCTTCGAGACCACGGAAGAACAGGAGCACATCGTCTCGCTCAAGTCGATCATTCCCAATCTTCCGGTGCTGCGCGCGTACCAGCCGATGCTCACGCAGTTCTGGCGCTCCGGTCTGTTCGAGCCCATGGATCAGCGCTACTTCAAGCTCGTGGACCGCAGCGCGGGCGCGCTCAGCCTCTTCACCGCCGATTTCCGCGCCGGCTACGAGAGCGACGGGGCGTTCGCGCGCTTCCAGACCGTGTTCAATCACTCGGACACGCTGTCGTACTACAACAAGATGACGCACTTCGACATGGTCGCCTCGCTTCCCGCGCTGATGCACGTGGAGGATCGCGCGAGCATGGCGAGCTCGCTCGAGTCGCGCGTGCCGCTGCTCGACAGGCGCCTCGTCGATCTCGTCACGAGCATGCCGCCCAAGATGAAGTTCAAGGGCGGCGAGCTCAAATACCTGCTCAAGCGCGCCGCGCGCGACATGGTCCCCGATTCGGTGATCGATCGCAAGGACAAGATGGGCTTCCCCGTGCCGCTGCACCTGTGGATGAAGGATGGCACGCGCGACATGGTCGTGGACACGCTGCTGTCGTCGCACGCGCGCGACCGCGGGATCTTCGACATGAAGGAGATCGAGAAGCTGCTCACGAACGAGGGTGCGTTCGGGCGCCGCGTGTGGGGCGCGCTGAGCATCGAGATGTGGTTCCGTCAATTCGTCGACCAGAGCTGACCGCTCTTCAATACACCAAAGGGAGAATCACTGCATGCCGCTGACGTGGAAGGGCAACGAGATCGCCAACTGGCACGTGAAGAAGATCGCCGTCGTCGGACCGGGGATCGTGGGGATGCCGATGGCGGCATTGCTCGCGCACGCCCGCATCCGCGAGGGCGGCACCGAGCCCGCGACGGTGCTCGTCGTCCAGCGCAATTCGCCCACGTCGGGATGGAAGGTGGACGCCATCAACTCCGGCAAGTCGCCGATCGGCGGCGTGGAGCCGGCGCTCGACTCGATCGTCGCGGAGTCCGTGGAAGAGAAGCTCCTGAGCGCGTCCTACAGCTATGACGATCTCGCCGATGCGGACATGATCCTCATCTGCACGCAGACGGACAAGAACGGCTTCGCTCCCGAGTACGGCCCGCTCTTCGAGGCGCTGAACGGAATCGCCGCCGCGCTGCAGAAGAAGCCCGCGGGCAACGTTCCCGTGGTCGTGTTCGAGTCTACGCTCGCGCCATCGTCCATGCTCACCGTCGTGCGGCCACTCTTCGCGAAGTACGGACTCGAAGACGGCAAGGACATTCTGCTCGGCAACTCTCCCAATCGCGTGATGCCCGGCCGCCTGGTCGAGCGTGTTGCGCGCGCGGACAAGCTCGCCGGCGGCCTCCACCCCGGCACGCCCGAGCTGATCGCGCGCATCTACGCGCGGATCGTCACCGGTGGCATCGTGTATCGCACGAACAGCCTCACGGCGGAGATCGTGAAGACGCTCGAGAATGCATATCGCGACGTTCGAATCGCGTACGCGGCCGAGGTGGCGCGCTTCTGCGACGACCACGATGTCGACTTCTTCGCGCTGCGGGACAAGGTGAACGCGAAGATCGCACGTGGTGACGATGCGAGCGCGG
>DASXQD010000175.1:0-7469 GCA_036493195.1 Gemmatimonadaceae bacterium
GCCTTCAGATGGTCGCCGACCACGAACGAATTGATGTCCGTGCCGAAGCCCGTGAAGCACATGTAGCGGTACTTCTCCGGCACCTGCATGCAGTCCTTCGCGACGGCGGGCATCTTGTGGTCGTCGAAATGCATGATGATCGACACCTGATTCTGATAGCACGTCGTCAGGTAGCGCTCGGGCAATATGGAGCACGGATAGTTGAGATCCTTCGCGTCGATCTGCTTGAACGACCGCTTCTCCTCCGGCATGTCCATCCCCGGCATGCCATGATGCGGCTCCGTCGCATCGACGACGTTCTCCATGAACGCGCCGCCGTAGCAGGACTCGCGGTCCCACGAGTCGACGAGCAGGTCGCATCCCTTGAGCGACTTCACGAGATCGTGCTCATAGTGCATCGTGAGCCCGTGTCCAAGCCCGTGCGCGCACTGGAAGCGCAGCCATCCGTACACGCCCGCCTGCGACCACGGCACGCACAGCTCGCGCACCGATTGCGAGTCGACCTTTCCCGAGCTCGCGAAGTACGCCTCGATCACACCATGGTAGCAGCCGGACTGGAACGCATCCGTGCAGCTCGAGAACGTGCGCTCGACATTCTTGTCCGCCTCGAATGCATGCATCCCGATCGCGTGCGCGTAGACGTGTCCGAACCCGCGCACGTCGCGATCGACGTTCGCCACCTGCATCAGCGTGCCCATTGCAAGCTTCGGCCCGCCCACATCGACCAGCGGGATCAGGTGCTGTTCGTAGCACGGGATCTTGTCACCCGAGATCTTCGAGCAACTGTCGAGCGCCACCTTCGCCAGCGCGATAGAATCCTTCCCCGTCGGCAGCTCGGACGCACGCGCCTCCGGCACCTGTGCGGCACCCGCGCGCCACAGCTGCTCGTGTACAACGAGCGCCACAACGGCGCCGACGATTAGGATCGCGGCGAAAGCCGCGCGGCGTGATCTCGTCATACCAATTAGACGCGTGCGAGAGTCAGATGGTCATTCCCGGACAGCCCGAGTGGCTGTTAGCGTACCCTGCGCTGATGTTTCCGCGCCACGGCTGCCATTCGCCCAATTTCACCAGTGCACTCAATGAATTCCATTGCCGAAGCTCGCCAAGGCACTGCCACGCGGTGGACGCCGACGAAGGCCGTACTCATCGGCGGCCTGATCGCTGGCGCGTGCGACATGACCTACGCGCTTCTCTGGTTCGGCGGCGTGAAGCACGCACCATGGATGAAAATACCCCAGTCGGTCGCGGGCGGCTTGATCGGTAAAGCCTCGTTCGATGGCGGCGCGAGCACCGTGGTGCTCGGATTCGCGCTGCACTGGCTGATCGCGTGCATCTGGGCCACGATCTACGTGTACGCAGGCCGGCGCTTCATCCCCGACCTACTGCGCAAGCCGATTCCGTACGGACTCGCGTACGGCGCCTGGATCTACTTCTGCATGAACTGGATCGTGCTCCCGCTCGACGCCATGCACACGAAGCCGCACTTCGCTCCACTCGACACATGGCTGACCGGGCTCGCGGTCCACGTGTTCGGCATCGGGCTCGCGATCTCGCTGAGCGCAGCGAAAACCGAGACACGAGTGTGATCGGCACTCACTCGATGTCGTCGATCGACTTCGGCCAGTCCTTTCCCAACAGCCGCGAGAGCGCGCGGTCCGCGAGCAGCTTCCCTCCAGTCTGACAGCGCGCACAGTAGTTCGTCTCGTTGCTCGCATACCGGATCCGCTGCACGGGTGCGTCGCACACGCGGCACGGCTCGCCGAATCGCCCGTGCACCGTCATTTCCTCGCGAAACGCCGTCACCTTCTCCGGGAAGCTGTCCCCCGTATCCGCGCGCAATCGCGCCGTCCACTCCTCGAGCGTCGACTTCGTCGCGGCGAACAATCGCTCGATCTCCTCATCGCGCATGCGCCGCGTCAGCATCACCGGTGATAGTCGCGCGCGATGCAGAATCTCGTCCGAGTATGCGTTCCCGATCCCGCTGAACAGCCGCGGATCCGCCAGCGCACGCTTGAGCGTGTGGTTCTCACTACGGAGCCGCGCCGCAAACTCCGCGAACGTCGCGCTCAGCACCTCGAGTCCGCCGCGATCGAACTGTCGCAGCGCATCCTCGCCGCGCACGAGGTGAATCGACGCGCGCCGCGTGGTGCCCGCCTCCGTCAGCACCAGCACGCCGCTCGCGAACACGAGCTTGGCGAGGATCGATCCCTTGGGCGGCAGCTTGGCCGCCGGCGCGCGCCACCTGAGTCGTCCCGCAATCATCAGATGGATGACGATGAACAGCTCGCCGTCGAACAGTTCGCCATCGAGCACGAGCACGATGCGCTTTCCCATCCGTCGCACGCTGCGCACCGTCTTCCCGACTACTTCCGCAACCGGAGGATCGAACGTGCGGAGCACGAATGGCTTCGCGATCTCCAGCTTCTCGAGCGTCTGTCCGACGATGCGCCGCTCGAGCTGCTCTATATAGATGGTGATGTCCGGTAGCTCTGGCATCGCTCATCCGCGCTCGCGACCGCGCTCGGTGAGCCCCGAGCCCTCGGCCGCCGCGCTTCGCACCATGATCGGGAACGCCACGTCCGCATCGAGCGCGAGCGGCACCAGCCAGCGCAGATTGTCGATCACGTTGGATGGAAGCGCATCCACGTCCGCGAGAAACACGCCCTGGTCCTCCAGCGTGCGCGCCTCTCGAGCCTGCTCGCTCACCGCGCTCAGCACGTGCATGACGTATTCCGCGTCCTCCCACACGAGCACCTCCCGCCACTCCGCCACGTCCACCCCGCACTCCTCGCGTACCTCGCGCCGCGCAGCCGCCGCCGCACTCTCTCCCGGCACGAGCCTCCCGCCCAGCCCATTCACTCGGCCGGCCTGCCACGCCGGCCTCGTCCGCCGCATGAGCACCACCTGCCGCTGATCTGCCGAGTAGAGCAGCGCGAGGACAAAGGCTGGTTTGGTAGGCAATCAGGTCACGAAGAGAAGGTTGTGTCGTCCTCTGAATGGGACACTTTCACGTACTCCGAGCGCGACAATGCGATCGCCAGCGAGCTCGTGACTCGTCTGCAAGCTACCTGCAATCCATTGTCAGCGCACGACATGCGAGCCGTCGCGAAAAAGGGCGGACTTCGGAATGCCAGTTGCCCCTTACCTGGCATGCAACACTACTCAATCGGAGATCGACGTATGCGCGGGACTCGTGTACTCATCGGAATGGCGGCGGTTCTGTTCAGCGGAATCGCTGCTGTGCACGCCCAGGATCAGGATCCGTCGGCGCGCGTTGCGCGCACGAGCTTCCTTCAGGGCGATGTTTCCTTCCGTCCAGGCACTGTCGACGACTGGACGAGTGCGACGCTCAATTATCCGCTGACATCCGGCGATCATCTGTGGACGGATGCCGACGCACGCGCCGAGCTCCACGTTGGCGCGAACGCGATTCGTCTCGCGCCGCAGACGGCGTTCGAGATTCTCGACCTCGATGATAACCATCTGCAGATCCGCCTGACGCAGGGCTCCGCTCTGCTTACGGTTCGGACGCTCGATGTGGATGACAACATGGAGATCGATACGCCGACAGGCGCCGTGACGCTACTGCGCGACGGCACGTATCGCATCGATGTGAGCGAGGATGGTGCGACGAGCACCGTCACCGCACGCAATGGCGATGCGGAAGTGACGTCGAATGATCAGACGATCGACGTGCGTCCCGATGAGACCGTGCTCTTCACCGCCGATGGCGCCTCGCAGGACGTGCGCGACGCACCGCCCATGGACGAGTACGACCAGTGGGCGAGCGCGCGCGATCGCGCCGAAGATCAGTCGGTGTCCGCGCAGTACGTCTCGCGCGACATGACGGGCTACGAGGATCTCGATCGCAACGGCACGTGGAGCGACGATCCCCAGTACGGTCACGTCTGGGCGCCGACGAACGTCGCCGCAGACTGGGCGCCGTATCGCTACGGCCGCTGGGTGTGGGTCGAGCCCTACGGATGGACGTGGATCGACGATGCGCCGTGGGGCTTCGCGCCCTTCCACTACGGTCGCTGGGCGTACTCGCGCAATCACTGGGTGTGGGCGCCTGGTATCGTACGGAGCCGGCCGGTCTACGCGCCAGCGCTCGTGGTATTCGTTGGCGGAAACAACAACGACTCGCGATGGGACGGCCGTGGCAACGTCGCCTGGTTTCCGCTCGCGCCGAACGAGGTCTACCGCCCCGCGTATCACACGAGCGACCGCTACGTGCGTCGCGTGAACGTCACCAACGTGAACGTCACGAACATCAATGTGACGAACATCAACGTGACGAACATCAACTATCGCAATCAGCGCGTGAACGGCGCGATGACTGCGGTGCCGCAGGATCAGTTCGCGGGCTCGCGCAGGATTGGACGCGGCGCGACGATCGTTCCGGTCGAGCAGGCGCGCTACGCGCATGCGGTCGGCGATGGTGCGCCCGTGGCGCCGACGGAGCAGAGCGTCATCATTCGCCGTCGGAATGAAGGAACGGTGAGCCGCCCGCCGGAAGCCGTGCAGAATCGGCCGGTGGTGTGGAAGAATACGCCTCCGCCGCGTCCTGCGACGTTCGCGTCGCACGAGAATCAGTTGAAGGGCAACGGCAACGCGCCAGTGGCTCCGCTTCCGATCTCGCAGACGCGCGGTGCACCGCGCACCGAAGCGACTCATCCGATGTCGCACACGGATGGTCCCGCCGTGGCAAACGGTTCCGCGAACAACAACGCGGCGCACACGGTCACGCCGAATACGGACGGTCGTCGCGTACCCACCACTCGGCCGAACATCAACGTACGGCAGTATCCGACCGCACAGGCGCAGCCCGACGGCGCGAGCCCGAAGGTCTCGCCGAACGGGAACGCGAATTCGAATGCGCGCAGAAACTCGAACGCGCCACCGAAGGTGAACGATCGTCCCGCACCCGCGGATGTTCGCCCGAATGTGAACGTTCGCGCGGCAGAGCCGGAGCCGGTCGCGCCGCCGAAGGTGAACGAGCGTCCGGCACCGCGTCCGCGCCCGAACACGAATGATCGGCCCATGTCTCACACCAATGCGCCGGCGCCTGTGAACGGTTCGCCCAATGCCGGACCGGCGCACACGGTGGAGCCGAACACGGAGGTGCGCTCGGTTCCACGCACGCAGCAGGCTCCTGCGCCACGGGCCGAGTCGACGCCGCGTTCGGCGCCACGCGAGTCGACGCAGGCGGTGTCGCACCAGAAGACGGACGACCACACGGCCAACGACCATTCCGCAAACAACGGCCGCCGTACGCAGAGTGATGACAAGGAGAAGGAAAAGGCAAAGCCGGAGCAGAGCGACAAGACGCCTCGGCACGGATAGTCGCGGCACGCCGCGTGCTTGATGCTCTCACGGGCAGTCCGCAGTGAGAGCGCGACGGCCGGATCTGCCCTGAAGGAGGGTGGGTCCGGCCGATCGCCATCCGCAATGTCTTCTCGAGTCTCGCGCGCTCGACCGGCGCTCAGCCGATGCTGTGGATGATGCCGCCTTCCGCGCGGAGAGCCGCTCCATTCGTGATTGCCGACAGCGGACTCGCGACGAAGGCGACGAGCGCAGCAACCTCCGACGGCTCCGCAAACCGTCTGATCAACGACGAGGGGCGCGTTTTTTCGAAATACTCCTTCTCCACCTCGGCGACGCCGACCCCTCTTTTCTTTGCGACACCATTGATCCATTCGGCGGTGGCTTCGGTGCGCGTGTCGCTCGGGAGCACCGCGTTCACGGTGACTGCGGTCCCCACCGTGAGCTCGGCGAGTGCGCGCGAGAGTCCGAGCACGGCGGTCTTCGTGACGCCGTAATGGATGGTGTTGCGCGAGAGATTCAGCCCCGCTTCGCTCGAGATGAAGATCACGCGTCCCCAGTTCCGCTCGAGCATTCCACGCATGTAGTGGCGGCTCAGTCGCACGCCGCTCATGACGTTTTTCTCCCACATGAGCTGCCAGTCGCCATCGGAGATGTCGAAGAAGGACTTTGCCTCGAAGGCTCCGAGATTGTTGACGAGAATGTCGACGTTTGGAAATTCTCTGGCGACCGCATCGACTCCGGCGGGCGTGGAGAGATCGCCCGCCGCGCCCCGGAGCTGTGCGGCCGGGTTGTCGTTCGTGATTCGTGCGATCGCTTCATCGACGCGCTCCTGCGTGCGGCCGTTCACGATGACGGTGGCGCCTTCGCGTGCGAGCGTGCTCGCGATCGCGGAGCCGATGCCGAGCGTCGATCCGCTGACGAGGGCAGTCTTTCCGTGGAGTTGGAGATCCATTGGTTCCTTTCGTGTGGTGACGAGTGCGGTCGAGCGCACCCCTGCCTAACGCGCGAAGACAACGACCGGGTTTCAGATGGAGTAGGCAGCAAGGGTCGCTGCCCGCGTTCCTTCCCTTTCAATGCGTCCGTGCCAACTCCGGTGCCGCACCGCTGTCCGCGCCGACGAGATTCTTCGCGGCCAGGAGATACGTGCGCCGTGCTGCCGCCTTTTGCCCGAGAGCCATCTGCGCCTTGGCGAGTCCCAGCAGGGCGGCGGTGCGACCAGGCGCGCGCGCCAGTGCATGGGTGTACTCCCGCTTCGCATCCGACGCTCGCCCCGACTCCAGGAGGTACTCGCCCGCAAGCTCGTGCGGCGACACGATCTCCACCGGAGGCCCGAACGCGAATGGCAGGGAGTCGTCGAGCGTCGCAGCCAAGGCGAGCGTCGCCACTGCGCTGTCGCTCTGGCGATCGGCATGCAAGAGCATGGCGCGCATCACCTGCTCCATCACCTGCGCGTACCCGAGATCGCTCGAAGCACCCTGTGCGACTGCTGTCGCGCGGACATTTCGCGCGCGCATTCGAGCGAATGCCGAATCCGCGCGCGCTCTCTCGCCACGCCCGAGCGCGGACATTCCGATCGCGAGATCGTTGGCAGCGGCATCGTGCACTCCGAATCCGGCCGTATCGATCTCCATCGTTGCAAACGGCGAGCGCCAGGCGCGAGTGTCCGCCACGTACGCCGCACGGTCGAGAGCCAGATACGAGCGAATCATGGGCTCCAATTCGTCGCGCGCGTCCGGATCGTTCCGCAGATGGTCCGCGAGCACGCGCACCGAGTCGAGCCATCCTGACGCTCGCGCGATCCTCCCCTCCTGCAGATACCCATAGATCAGCCATTGCGCGCCGTGACCGTACGGCGGCCGCCTCCCCGATTGCGACGGCTGCTGCGCGCGCAGATTCGCCGCGATCACGTCGTCCCACATGCCGAGCGCGATGAAGATGTGCGAGGTCATATGCTGGGCGTGCGCCGCGTCGGGCGCGATTCGGCTGTACGCGCGCGCCGCGTCGAGGCCCATCGCGGCGTGCGCCGGATCGTCGACCGCATGGATCAGATAGTGCGCTGCGCCCGGATGTTGGGGATGCGCGCGGAATACGCTGCGCGCGATCGCATACGCCCTCAGATATGTGGGCACGTCGCGATC
>DASXQD010000176.1:0-1758 GCA_036493195.1 Gemmatimonadaceae bacterium
CCGCGGTCCTGCAGGGTGTGACGAACAACTATCATACCGATCTGTTCGTGCCGCTGATCGCGAAGGCGGAGGCGGTGATCGGCATGTCGTACGACGATCGCCCAGCTCCGGCGGTCGGCTCCGCAGTGTGGCCGGCGGTCCCGCCCAGGGGCAATCGGCCCGCGACCTACGACGCGGTGTCCTTCCGCGTTCTCGCCGACCACGCGCGCGCCATCGCATTTCTCATCGCGGACGGTGTGTTTCCGTCGAACGAAGGACGCGGGTACGTGCTGCGCCGCATTCTGCGTCGCGGCGTGCGGCACGCCTGGCTGCTCGGCCGGCGCGAGCCCACGCTCGACAAGCTCGTGAGCGTCGTCGTCGACGAAATGCAGGATGTCTATCCGGAGCTCGCGCAGCGACGCGCGCTGATCATCGACACCACGCGCGCGGAGGAAGAGCGCTTTCTGGACACGATCGAGGAAGGGATGCAGCGCTTCGATCAGATCGCGCCCGTGAGCTCCACCCAGGGGTCGACCGCAATTCGAGGCACGATCAGCGGGAGCGATGCGTTCCGTCTTTACGATACGTTCGGCTTTCCGATCGATCTCACGGAGCTCATGGCGCACGAGCGCGGCTACACCGTGGACATCATCGCTTTCGACGAGGCGCTGCAGGCGCAACGCACCCAGTCGCGCCAGGAGCGAAAGGGACGCGATCTCGGCGTTGCGGATGAGGGGCTCGCCGATTTCGCGAGCTGGGAGAAGAGGCCGGGCGCCTCGTCGACGAGCTTCGTCGGCTATGGGGCCACCGATATCGACACGGAGCTCGTGGCCGTTCGGCGCTTGCCAGGCAAGCGCGTCGCGCTCGTCCTCGCGGAGACGCCGTTCTACGCGGAGTCCGGAGGACAGATCTCGGATATCGGGGAGGTCGCGGGCGATGGGTGGAGCGTCGACGTGAACGAGGTGAAGAAGGTGGACGGAAGACACGTCGCCATTGGCGAGCTCACGGGCGAGCTCCGCTTTGGTCGCGTGCACGCGCACGTTCCCACGGATCGTCGGCGCGATACGGAGCGCAATCACACGGCAACGCATCTGCTCCATGCCGCACTGCGACAGGTGCTCGGCGAGCACGTGACGCAGGCGGGATCGCTCGTCGCGCCGGACCGGCTGCGCTTCGACTTCCATCATCACGGTCCCATCAAGCCCGAGCAGCTCGCGGAGATCGAGGAGATCGTGAACCGCGGCATTTGGGCCAACGTGAATGTCGAGACGGTGGAGCGACCGTATCGCGAAGCGGTGGCGTCTGGGGCGATGGCGCTCTTCGGCGAGAAGTACGGCGACGTGGTGCGCGTGGTGAGCATTCCCGGGCTGTCGGTCGAGCTCTGTGGTGGCACGCACGCGCGCAGCACTGGGCAGATCGCGCTGTTCAAGATCGTGAGCGAGAACGGAGTGGCTGCGGGCATTCGTCGCATCGAGGCGGTGACGGGACCGCGAGCCTACGAGCTCGTTCGGGACGAGGAGCAGCGACTGCAGAAGCTCGGCGAGCTTCTGCGAGCGCCGGCGGACGGCGTCGTCAAGCGCGTGGAGATACTGCTCGACGAGCGGCGCAAGCTCGAGAAACGATTAGAGGAAAGCTTGCGCGGCGGTGGAGATCAGCTCCAGCAGCTACTCGCCGGGGCGCAGAACATCGGTACGTCGCGGCTCGTGTCGTCGAGCGTGAGCGCGGGCGACGTGAAGGAGCTGCAACAGCTCGGCGATGCACTGCGCGAGCAGCTCGGCA
>DASXQD010000177.1:0-10836 GCA_036493195.1 Gemmatimonadaceae bacterium
CGCCGCTCGGGGCCCCGCTGCTCGGCGTCAAATGCGGCTGCAACGAGGCATTCATCGTCGAGCACGACCAGCACGCGAGCTGGAGCACGCGACTGGGCACTGCACACTCCGATCGCGATTCGGTTACCGTGATGGTGAAAGCGGGCGAGCGGACCGCGGCTATCGAGCGTGACATGCTCCGTCCCCTGCTTCGCGGCGAGGGCACCATCCCGTGGCGGGCATCGCCGAGTGCGGAAGCGATCATCTGGACGCACGACGAGAGGGGCGCGCTGCCGGCGCTTCCTCCGCACGCTGCGAAATGGCTCGCGCGCTGGCGGCGGCGCCTCGGCGCGCGCAGCGATGCACGCGCGGGGAAAGCGTGGTGGACGCTCTTCCGCACTCCGGCCGCATCCGCAGGGCGCGCGCGCGTCGTCTGGGCAGACATGGGGCGTACGCCTCGCGCGCTGCTCCTCCCTGCCGGCGATCAGACGGTGCCGCTCAATAGCTGCTACGTAGTTCCATGCGACGATCACGAAGATGCGCTCGCGCTCACTGCGCTTCTCAACTCTCCACTCGCGGCCGCGTGGCTGCACGTGCTGGCCGAGCCCGCGCGAGGCGGCTACCATCGCTACCTCGGCTGGACCGTCGCGCTCCTCCCGCTGCCGCGCGATTGGCGCCGAGCTCGCAACCTTCTCGCGCCGTTCGCTCGGCGTGCCCTCGATGGCAACCTGCCGACCGCGTGCGAGCTGCTCGACGTGGCCACGTGCGCGTATCGGCTGCGCACGGCGGATGTCGCACCGCTGATCGCGTGGTGCAGCCGATGATCGTGCGCGGCACCACCGCACGAGCCTCGATCGCCGCGCACTGGCTTCCGCAGCACGAGGTTCCCGGAGAGTTGGGATCGGTGCGCCTGCACGCCCATCAGCAGAGCGCCGTAAGTCGGCTGCGCGACCTGCTGCGCGACCATCGCGGCGCGCTGCTCGCCGACGAGGCGGGGCTCGGCAAGACGTACGTTGCGGCGGCGCTCATGCGTGAGGCGGCGCGGCCACTGCTCGTCGTTCCCGCAGCGCTACGCATCATGTGGCGGGACGCTCTCGCGGCCGCCGGCGTGAGCGCACCGATGATCTCGTACAGCGCGCTCTCGCGTGGAAGAATGCCGAGCGGAGAGTTCGACCTGCTCGTGCTCGATGAGGCACATCACGCGCGCACGGCGTCCACGCTGCGCTATGCGGCGATCGCCTCTCTGGCTTCGCGCGCGCGAGTGCTCCTGCTCACCGCTACACCGGTACACAATCGCCGCGCCGAACTGGCGGCGCTGTTTGCGCTGTTTCTGGGTGCGCGGGCGTACGCGATGGGCGATGCCGCCTTCGCCATGCTCGTCGTCCGTCGCGAACGAGGCGACATCGCGCATGCGATCGCGATCCCCGACGCGCCCGCGCCCGAGTGGATCACAGTTCGCGACGACGGACCCCTTCTCCACGAGCTGCTCGCGCTGCCTCCTCCGCTTCCGCCTTCCGATGGCGGGATGGGCGGCGCGCTCCTGACCTGGAGCCTGCTACGACAGTGGGCATCGAGTCGCGCGGCGCTCGCGGGCGCGTTGCGCCGCCGCATCGCGCGAGGTATGGCTCTGGAGAGTGCCTTGATCGACGGGCGATATCCCGATCGCCGCGAGCTCCGCGCATGGAGCGCGGCGGAGGACACGATTCAGCTCGCCTTCCCACAGCTCGTCGCCGCGCCCACGGTTGCTCCGCACGAGCTGCTCACGCGCGTGCGCGCGCACGTGGAAGCCGTGCGGTCTCTGCTCGCACGCGTGCGCGCTGACGCGGGGGTGGATTTCTCTCGCGCACAGGCGATTCGAGATGTGCGCGCCAGACACCCCGGCGAGAAAGTGCTCGTGTTCTCACAATTCACCGATACGGTGCACGCGCTGTTCGCCGAGCTGCGAGGCGTGCGCGGTATCGCCGCGCTCTCTGCCCGCGGTGGCCGGATTGCGAGCGGCAGGCTGTCGCGGCAGGAAACGCTCGAGCGCTTTGCGCCTCGCGCCACCGGCGCGCCGGCTCCGCACGAATCCGAGCGGATCGATCTCCTGCTCACCACCGATCTCGCCAGCGAAGGACTCAACCTGCACGACGCGTCCGTGGTCGTGCACCTCGATCTTCCATGGACACCTGCGCGTCTCGAGCAGCGAGTCGCGCGCTCGCGACGTCTCGGTGCGCTTCACGCGCGCACGCACAGTTACGCCCTCGCGCCTCCGGCGGATGCGGAGCGGGTGCTCACGGTGGAGTGCCGATTGCGGCAAAAACTGCGGACGATGGAGGAGGTGATCGGGAGCAACGGGACGGTGCTGCCGGCGCTTTCGACGAATGGCGAGGGTATCGACGCGCCTCGCTCGAGCAGCACGCGCGTGCGCGAGGAGATCGAGCGCGTGATGCGACGGTGGCGCGACGAGAGTGATGCCGCTGGCATCCCAATCGATGCTTCGAGGCACGGAGAGTCACTCAACGGCGCTCCTCCGATCACCATGGCCTGTCTGGCGGCTACCCGGCACGCGGTGCTCGCCCTCGCGGTTGATCGTTCGGGGCCCGTGCTTGCAGCTGCGGTCGACAATGCGGAGCTCGCGGAGGACGCGCACGTGGTGCTCGATGCCATGGCGCTCGCAGATGGGGGAGATGCCGTGCTCGATGAGGGCGTGCGCGCTGACGCGGTCGCGCGCGCCGAGCGATGGCTCGCGCGGCGAGGAGGCGCGGAGGCGAGCGGCGCGCTCGCCTGGCGAGGCGCGTCGCGACGCATCGCCCTCCGGCGTATCGCCGGACTCTCCGCGCGCACACCACACCACAGGCGCGCGCTCCTCGCTCCGCTCACGATGGCTGCGCGCCGGGCGGTGAGCGCGCCCTATGCGCTGGGCGCCGAGCGCGTGCTCGACGAGCTGGCGAGCGCGCCGTTGCCCGACGAGGCGTGGCTGCGCGCGCTCGCGTCGTTCGGCGCGATGCACGGAGCGCGGGAGGACGAGCGCACCGAATCGCGGCTCATCGCCGTGATCGTCGCTGGATGATCGTGCCTGATGAATCGGCCCGATGCTTCGAATTCGCGGAAACAAAGCATTGACCGCCCCGTACTGTCTCGAAGCCGAGTGCGTGCCACTCTTGCGTTGGGAGGCGACGCTTGAGAAGCTATGTGCGTGATAGCTGCACAGGCCGCTCGGCGCACGTGTGATTTCGGAGATGATTGTCATGGAAGCGAACAGGGCGCGAGACTCTTTCGCGCGACGACTCACGACAATGCCAACCGCGCGCGCACTCCCGCTCATCGCGGCGCTCATCGTGGTGGCCTGCACGGGACGCGAGTCTGCGGCATCGGGGGAAAGCGCCGCAGCGGTTGCTGGTCCCGACGTGCAAGCGCGCGCTGGTCGCGGTCATCTTCAGCTCTCGGGCGACGCGAGCGTCGACACCGACTTCGCAGTGGAGCAGTGCACGATCGGCCCATCCGGGGAGGGACTGCTCAACGGCTATCGCATGAACGCACGGGCATCGCACGGTACGCTGCAGATGCTTTCTGTGCAGGTGAAGGCCTACGAGCACGACGGGTCGTTCACGCCGCCAACCGACACCGGCAAGAGCACGATAACGGGCAAGCACGGCGTGAGCAGTCCGTTGTCCATGAGCATCGGCCGCGAGAATTCGACGGTGCCGATTCCCGTGATCGCGAAACCCGAGTCGCGGATCACGATCACGATCTCGGACAGCGGCTCGCGCGGAACTGCGGAGTTCTCCGAGATGACATCGCCGATCGCGATGGAGGATGTCGACATCAAGGCGCCGCTGCACGCGAAGCGAAAGAGCTTCACGGGCTCGCTGAGCTGGCGGTGCCCGAGCGTCGAGCATCTCGACTCGGCCACGGCCAACGCCGCAAAGGGAATGCTCAAGGGCCTCACGCCCATTCGCTGAGCGCTGCTCGGCGCTACGAGACGGCGAATGCCGCCAGCAAGGCGGCGTCCTCCGCGGTGTCGACGTCCACCGCCGCCTCGGGCAGGACCACTCGGCGCACTGCACGGCCTTTTCCCCGAAGCCAGCGCCCGGCGCCCGCATCACCCTCGAGTGCGAGCAGCGCATCCAGGTGCTCGCGCCCAAACACGGCCGGAACGCCGATCGTTCCCGAGTACTCCGCCGCCACGAGCCTCGCTCCGGCCGCGAATGTATCGAGCAGCCGTCGCAGCACCGTCGAATCGACGAGCGGCTGATCGGCCGTCACCAGCAGGACTCCATCAGCTCGCGCATCGAGTCGCTGCAGCTCGCGAATTCCAGCCACCAGCGAGGAAGCGAGACCGGCGCGCCACTGCTCGTTGAATACCGTCGACGTGAAGGAAAGCCCGTTGAGCGCGAGCGTGGTGTCCGCTGCCTTCGCTCCAACGACGACGATGACCGGCGCGGCTCCGGCGTCGACCGCCGAACGGGCCGCTCGTCGAACCAGTGGCTCGCCGCGGAATTCAATCAGCTGCTTCGGAACGCCCAATCGTATCGAGCCACCTGCGGCAAGCACGACGGCCGCCGCGTGCCGATACGTGTCAGACAAGCGATGCCGCTTCGTGAATCGCGGTTGCTCCTCCCCGCAAATGCGCCCCCGTCCGCTCGTGCATGACGGCAGACACCTCGGCCACGATCGACAACGCGATCGCCTCCGCGCCATCACCGCCCACATTCAGCCCGATTGGGGCGAACAATCGCGCGAGCATCGACGCCGGGAATGGTCGCCCTCGCGACTCGAGATCGCGCAGCAGGCGTCCCGTGCGCTCGCGCGGTCCGAGCACGCCGATGTACGCGACTTCGCTTCGGGCGAGCGCGTCGAGATAATCGAGATCGCGCTCGTAATTGTGCGACATGATGATCGCGGCGGAGCGCGCGGTTGGCGCGATCACATCCCCCAACGAGTCGCTGTGCGCACACTCGATCACTCGCGAGTCTTCGAATCGCCCCGGCTCGATCAGCGCAGCTGGCTTCGGATCCACCACCGTCACCGACCAACCGAGCGATCCGGCAAGCCTGGCGACGGGAATGGCATCCGGTCCGCTGCCGCAGATGATGAGATCGATGGGGGGCGTCACGAGCTCGAAGGACAGCTGCGCCGTCACCGTATCGCCAATCGAACGCTCATCGCTTCGCGCGAGCACGTACTCGAGCGTCAGCCCGCGGCGTGCACTTACCTGCGCATTCTGCGCATCCGCGATCACCGCTCCGAGCACCGCACTCGAACCCCACTCTCCATCGCGCGCGACATCCGCCGGTCCGCGCACGAGCACGCGCGAGGCGACCTGCGGCGCGCCGGCCCCTGACGCGCGCACCACGGTGGCGATCACGCTCGGCTGCGCACCGTCGAGCGCGCGAGAGAGCAGAGCCTCGAGCGCGCCCGCGCTCTCGGGCGTGCGCCGCTCGAGCAGAATCTCCACGAGCCCGTTGCAGCCGGTGCCGAGTCCCCACACGAGCTCATCGTCTGAACGGCCATCGTGCGTCATGACTTCCGCGATGCCGCTCGTGCGCACCCGAGCCGCGCGCTCCATGATCTCTCCCTCCAGACAGCCGCTGCTCAAGAGCCCGACCGTCGCACCATCCGCTCGCACGGCCATGCGCGCGCCTACCGCGCGATACGTTGTGCCCTCGGTGCGCACCACGCTCGCGAGCACGATGCACTCGTTTTCCCGCGACGCACGAGCCATCTCGCGAGCGATCGCTCGCTGCTCACTCACGCGAGCCTCTCTTCCGCATCAGAGCACCTTGTCGAGTGTGATGGGCAGGTCTCGCACGCGCTTCCCCGTTGCGTGAAACACCGCATTCGCGAGTGCCGCGGTGATTCCGGTATTTCCAATTTCACCGATTCCCTTGACTCCGAGCGGATTGACGCGGGTATCCGTCTCCGGAACCGTGCTCACATCGATCGAAGGCACATCCGCGTTCACCGGCACATGGTATTCCTCGAGACTCGCGTTCACGTAACGCCCGAGATTCGGATCGATGTGGGTCTCCTCCATCAGGGCCATGCCGATTCCGTACACCAAGCCGCCCATTAGCTGGCTGCGCGCCGTTTTCGCATTGAGCACATTCCCGACGCCGTACACGGCGATGACTCGCGGCACGCGAATCGTCCCGAGATCGTGATCGACCCGAACCTCCGTGAACACCGCGCCGAATGCGTGCATCGACAGCTCCTCCGCCTCCGCACCCGGTTTCTCGGTCGCCTCGGCATCGATCGGCTGACCGCCGTTGCGCGCGATCACCGCGCCGTACGACTCGGCCTTCGTCGGATTCGACGCGAGTCGCAGCATCCCGTTCTCGACGCGCACATCGTCCGCGCTCGCACCGTACAGCGGAGACTGCGTGTCCTCGATCGCGAGCTGCACGACCTTGCCCCGTGCCGCGAGCGCAGCCGCGTTCACTGCCGAGCCCACCGATGCCGCCGTCTGTGAGCCACCGGATACCGGTGTCTCCGGCATCTCCGTATCGCCGAGCTCGAAGCGCACGCGCTCGGGCGATATCCCGAGTGCATCGGCGGCAACCTGTGTCATCACCGTGTACGTGCCGGTGCCCAGATCCTGAGATCCCGAGCGCACCCACGCTCTGCCATCGGGGAGAATCCGCGCGGACGCGGACGCAGGCGAGCGCCGCGTCGGATAGGTCGCCGTCGCCATGCCCCAGCCGATGAGCGCATCGCCGTCACGCATCGAGCGCGGCTCCATGGTCCGCCTGGGCCATCCGAACTTCTCCGCTCCGGCCGAGTAGCACTCGCGCAGCGACTTGCTCGAGAAGCGCTTCCCGGTCTGTGCATCCTTTTCGGCGTAGTTCTTCAGCCGAAAGGCGATCGGGTCCATGTGCAACGCATACGCCATCTCATCCATCGCGCTCTCGATCGCGAACGTACCGCTCGCCTCGCCCGGCGCGCGCATGAATGTCGGCGTGCCCATGTTGATGCGCACGAGGTGGTGATCGGTCACGGCATTCGGCGCGGCATAGAGCATTCGCGTCGCCACGGCGCTCGGCTCCATCCACTCTTCGAGCTCGGATGTCGCCGACGTGCTCACATGGCGGATCGCGGTGAGCGTGCCGTCTTTTTTCGCGCCGAGCGTGATGTGTTGCACGGTGCGCGGGCGCCCTCCCACGGGTCCGAACATCTGCCGGCGCGTGAGCACGACCTTTACCGGTCTGCCGACCTCGCGTGCGGCCATTACCGCGAGCATCGCGTGCGACCACACCGAGCCCTTGCAGCCGAAGCCGCCGCCCACGAAGTGACACACGACCCGAACGTTCTCCGGCGGAACGCCGAACGTCTTCGCGACGACTTTTCTCGCGGGGAATATTCCCTGCGAGCTTTCGTACATCGTGAGATGGTCGCCTTCCCACTGCGCGATCGTCGCATGCAGCTCCATCGGATTGTGCTGCTCGAACGGCGTCGTGTACGCGTACTCGGCGCGCACGTCGGCGGCCGCGAGCCCCGCGTCGAAATCGCCGCGTGTGGTGGCAACGGGCTCCTTGCCCGCGGGCTTGCCGCTTCCGGTGGTGGGCGCCGTCGGGGCCGTGGCCATATCGAGCTCTGGCCTCTGCTTCGTATAGGTCGTTCGCACGAGCGCTGCAGCTGCCGTCGCGTGCTCGAGCGTATCAGCGACAACCAGTCCGATCGGCTGACCATTGTAATGCACGAGATCGTCCTGCAGCAGCGAGAGCACACGCCCCGCCGGAGGATCGAGCGCCGGCTTCGCTCCATTTGGCAGCTTCGGTGCGTTCTCCGGAGTGAGTACGGCGATCACACCTGGCGCGCTCCTGGCCGCGGCGACGTCCATGGTCGCAACGCGCCCGCGCGCGATGGTGCTCGTGATCATCACCGCATGGGCGACATTCGCCACCGGCATTTCGGCCGTGTAGCGCGCGCCGCCCGTCACCTTGAGCCGTCCATCCACACGGTTCATCGGGGCGCCCACGCTCGGCGCGCTCTTCGCTCGCGTGTTGCTCATGCCATCACCTGCGTCAAAGCGCGGACCAGAGTTCGTTTCGCCAGCTTCACCTTGAAGGTGTTGTACCTGTGCACGACGGCCTCGCGAAGCGCAGCATCGGCCGCTGCCTGGAACGCTGCCGGCGCCGCGGTCTTCCCCACCAGCGCGCGCTCGGCCTCGCGCGAGCGCCACGGTTTCGTGCCAACACCGCCAAGCGCAACTCGCGCCGCGCGAATTCTGCCGTCATTCAGATCGAGCGCCACCGCCGCGGAAGCGAGAGCGAATGCGTAGCTCGCGCGGTCGCGCACCTTGAGGTAGAGCGATCGATTCCCGAACGAAAGCGCGGGGATGTCGATGGCCGTAATGAGCTCACCATGCCGCAGCGACGTCTCGTGCTCCGGATGCGCTCCCGGCAGCAGGTGGAATTCGCCAATTGGAATCGTGCGCTCGCCGCCCGACGCGCTGCGCACGTGCACGATCGCATCGAGCGCAACGAGGGCCACCGCGAAATCCGACGGATGCGTGGCGATGCAGTGCTCGCTCGTGCCGAGCACGGCGTGGGTGCGGTTGAAGCCATGGAGTGCAGAGCATCCGCTGCCCGGCTCACGCTTGTTGCATGGCGTCGCGGTATCGCGAAAATACGGACAGCGCGTGCGCTGCAGAATGTTGCCACCCATGCTGGCCATGTTGCGCAACTGTCCGGAGGCCGCGAGCAGGAGTGACTGACTGACGACGGGAAAGAGCTCTCGAACTCGAGCATTCCATGCGACGTCGCTCATGCGCGCCAGCGCACCGAGTCGAAGGCCGCCGCCGGGCAGCTCTGTCACCTGCGCGAGCGATGCGGTTTCCCGATCGAGCGCGTTGATGTCGACGAGATGGCTTGGTGTCTCGACATCGAGCTTCATCAGGTCGATCAGATTGGTGCCGCCTGCCACGTAGTGCGTGTCGGCTGCTGACGCCGCTCTGGTCGCGTCATCAATCGACGCGGCGAGCCTGTAATCGAAGGGGATCATTGCTCCGCTCCCGTCGAGTGACCACTCGTGGAGCTGACGGTGCCGCGGCGAACGTCCTGAATCGCCGCAACGATGTTGGTGTACGCGCCGCATCTGCAGATGTTGCCGCTCATCGCCTCGCGCACATCCGCATCGTCGCCGCCCCACGGTTCCTTCACCATTGCCGATGCGGACATGATCTGTCCGGGCGTGCAATAGCCGCACTGAAAACCGTCGTGCGTGAGAAAGGCCTCCTGCATGGGATGCAGGCCGTCGCCCGTTGCTCCCACACTTCCGGCCAGCCCCTCGATCGTGGTAATCGCCTTGCCCTGCTGCATCACGGCAAAGGTGAGACAGGACAGCACGCGCCTGCCATCCACGTGCACCGTGCACGCACCGCACTGTCCGTGATCGCATCCCTTTTTCGTACCCGGCATTCCCGCGTACTCGCGCAGCGCGTCCAGCAGTGTCACGCGCGGCTCCAGTTGCAGCGTCACATCGCGGCCGTTCAGCCGAAGCGTCACCGGAACCGTGTCGGCTGGCGCGGGAGGTGCGCCGGCGAGCGTTTGTGCCTGCATGTCGGTGCGCCGCGTGAAGGGAAGAAAGGCAATGGCGAAGCTCGCGGCCAAGGTCGTGGCGACGAACTCGCGCCGCGTCCATGCGCCAGGAACACGCGGCGTTTCGTGCTCATTCTCTTCCGAGAGAGTCAGATTTTCGGGGAGCACGAGCGGCTCGCCGGCAACGTGTCGCCAGCGAATCACGCCATTGGCGTCGATCACGAAAACAGCAGGTCCCTCGCCCACACCGTAGCGCCGTGCGAGCTCCGCGCTTCCATCCGCGATCACAGGGACGGTGACCTGTGCGTCATCGAACGCGAGCGCGCGCCAGGCGCCGTCGTGCTCCACTCGCAGCAGGCGCGCGCCAGCCGCCCCCCGCAATCGCGAGATCAACCGGTTGTAATCGTCGATGCGCTCGGGCGCGGCGGGATTCCAGTGCACGGACGAGAAGGCGAGTATGATCGGCGAGCCGCGAAAATCCTGCAGTGTTACGCGACGCCCCGCCTCATCGATCTCGGCGAAGTCCGGCGCGAGCTCGCCTGCCGCCGGAATGTTCGCCGCCACGGGAAACGAAGGGCGGCTCGAGTGCGGCGACGCGCGGAAATTTGTCATAACGATGGGCTTGGTTCAGCGAAGGCAGTCACCTGAAGACCGCCGCAGGATTCCGAATCGGAGGAGTTCGTGCAGACTACATGCCGCATCCATGCGCGAAGCCACCGCATCCCGAGCTCAACGTTTCGTCAGCATCCTCGCGAGCTTCCGGACGCCGACTCGAATCTCCTCTTCATCGAAAGCGGCGTACCCGAGCAGCAGCGCGCCTCGCCGTGGCAGGCGGGACGAGTAGGCCGATAACGGAGTCGCGTCGACACCCGCTCGCACAGCCGCCTCCGCGAGCTCCACATCGTTCGCGCCCGGCGCGAGCCATCCGACCACGTGCAGCCCAGCGGCATCGGGGGCCAGCTCCATCGTGTCGCCGATCTCGGCGCGCGAAGCCTCGAGCAAGGCCTGCTGCCGCTCGGCGCACAACGCGCGCACCCGCCGCACGTGACGCATGTAGTGTCCTTCGCCGATGAAATCTGCGAGCACACCCTGCTCGAGCGTTGGCGAGTGGCCACCTGCGATCGCGCGCGCAACACGGAAGACATCGACCAGCTGCTCGGGAACTATCAGGTAGCCGAGTCGAAGCGCGGGTGCGAGCGTTTTGCTGAAGGTGCCGATGTAGAGCACGCGCGCGGCGCCTCCCCGCTCGGCGTCGAGTCCCTGCAGGCAGGGGATCGGGCGTCCCGCGTACCGAAACTCGCTGTCGTAGTCGTCCTCGAGCACCCATCCATTCACG
>DASXQD010000178.1:0-10348 GCA_036493195.1 Gemmatimonadaceae bacterium
AACTTCGATTCGGCGTCCAAGCACTGGGATCCGACAGGACTGCGTCACCTGCTCACCAATCCCGCGTCGCGAGCGCTTGCGCTGCAACAGCTCACCGACAGCGTCTCCTTCTACGGCCTGGGAGGCGTGACGATCGATTTCGAAGAGGAGCCGCAGGAGCTCACCGAGCCGATCGCGACGTTCGTGTCCGATCTGAGGCGAAGACTCGCGCCGATGGGGAAGCTCGTCACGCAGGCAGCGTCCGTGAACGACAGCGACCACCAGCTCGCCCGCTTCGCCCAGGTGAACGACTATCTCTTTCTGATGTTGTACGATGAGCACTTCGGGAAGACGGGCGATCCGGGACCGATCGCGAGCCAACAGTGGTTCGTGGAGCGAATGCGCCACATGCTGCGCTTCGTTCCGCCACAGAAAGCCATCCCGATCGTCGGCGCCTACGGCTACGACTGGAATGACGGCGACAGCACCACGAACGGACAGCAGCTCACCTTCCAGGAGATCATGTCGTCCGTGCGAAAGGCGGACAAGAAGGCGCTGCACTTCGACTCGACGACGCTCAACCCGTACGCGACCTGGACCGATCGCGATTCCACCGACCACCTCGCGTGGTATCTCGACGCGATCACCGCGTACAACCAGACGCTGGCCGCGGAGGCGATCGGAACCGCCGGAATGGGCATCTGGCGCATGGGCTCCGAGGATCCCGCGATCTGGCGCGTGATCGGCAAGGCGGGCATCGACTCATCCGCCGCGTTTCTGAATGTCATCCCACCCGGCTACGACGCGGAGATGGAAGGGAATGGCGAAATTCTCGATCTGTTCGCGTCACCGGACTCCGGAAGCCGCACGGTTCGCATCGATCCTGTGACGCATCTCGTCGTCAACGAGACGATCCAGAAGGTCGGCACGCCGTACATCGTCAATCGATACGGCAGCGCCGATCCGCACTTGATCGCGCTCACGTTCGACGACGGTCCGGACGGACGATGGACGCCGATGATTCTCGATACGCTGAAGTCGCGTGGTGTCAGCGCCACCTTCTTCCTGATCGGCGAGAACGCGGAACGCCATCTGCCGCTGCTGCGACGCATCGTGAGCGAAGGGCATCTGATCGGGAATCACACCTTCCTCCATCCGAATCTCGCCTTCACGAGCGACAAGCGCACGAAGCTCGAGCTCGACGCCACCGAGCGGCTCTTCGAGGCCGTGCTCGGCCGGCGCACCGCGTTCTTCCGTCCTCCGTACTTCGGAGACGCGGAGCCGACGACGCTCGACGAGCTCGTGCCGGCGCAGATCGCGAAGGAGCGCGGCTATCTCATCATCGGCCTGCACATCGATGCCGAAGATTGGCAGTCGCCGGGAGTGCAGACGATCATCGACACAGTGCTCGCACAGCGCACGCGCGGCAACGTGGTGCTGCTGCACGATGGCGGCGGCGACCGAAGCCAGACCGTCGCGGCACTCGGGCCGCTGATCGACAGCCTGCGGGCCGTGGGTGACACGGTTGTGCCGCTGTCGCAGCTGATTGGGCTGACGCGGGATCAGGCGATGCCAGGGCTGCCGCCGCGCAATCGGCTCGCCCGCGCGGGTGAGCTCATCGGATGGGGCACGCTGAGCGCGGTGCAGTGGCTGCTCTACTGGATCTTCTTCCTCGCAATCTTCCTCGGCTTCGCGCGCCTCGTCTTCATGACCGTGCTCGCGATCATTCAGCGCGTCAGGAATCACCAGAATCGCGATGCGCCGATCACCTTCGCCCCGTCGGTGAGCGTGATCGTGCCGGCGTATCGCGAAGAGAAGGTCATCCTTCGCACGATCGAGACGCTCATTACCCAGGAATACCCGGGCGAGCTCGAGGTGGTGGTCGTCGACGATGGATCGCCCGACCACACGTACGAAGTCGCGCAGGACGCGTATGGCGATCATCCGAAGGTGCGCGTGCTGCGCAAGGCGAACGGCGGTAAGGCCAGTGCGCTGAACTATGGGCTCGCGTACGCGAGCGGCGAGATCGTCATCTGTCTCGATGCGGACACGTTGTTCGCTCCGAACACGGTGGCGGAGCTGGTCGAGCCGTTGCACGATCCAAGCGTTGGCGCCGTGGCGGGCAACGCGAAGGTCGGCAACCGCGTCAACATCGTCACGCGCTGGCAGGCGATCGAGTACGTCACGAGTCAGAATCTCGACCGGCGCGCCTTCTCGCTGCTCAACTGCATCACGGTCGTGCCCGGAGCCGTGGGCGCGTGGCGCAAATCGCTCGTGCAGAAGGCGGGCGGCTTCAGCGAGGACACACTGGCCGAGGATCAGGATCTCACGCTGTCGATTCGTCGCCGCGGATTCTCGATCGCGTACGCCGACGAGGCGATCGGCTACACGGAGGCTCCCGATTCACTCCGCGGACTCGCCAAGCAGCGCTTTCGCTGGTCGTTCGGCACGCTGCAGTGTCTCTGGAAACATCGCCGCACGTTCTTCCATCCGCGCTACGGCTCGCTCGGGTTCGTCGCTCTGCCGAACGTGCTCGTATTCCAGATCATTTATCCGTTCCTCTCGCCGATCGCCGACCTGATGTTCGTGCTGAGTCTCTGGTCCGCGTGGGCGATCCGTGAGGCGCACGGAGCGACATACGCGCTCACGTCCGTCGAGCAGGTGCTCACGTATTATGCGGTCTTCCTCATCATCGACTGGGTCGCGTCGATCGTCGCGTTCGTGCTGGAGCCGGATGAGGACAAGTGGCTCACATGGCTGATCTTCCTGCAGCGCTTCGCGTACCGCCAGGTGATGTACTGGGTGGTCGTGCGCTCGGTGGTGGCGGCGCTAAAGGGCAGGGTGGTGGGCTGGGGGAAGCTGGAGCGCAAAGCGACCGTGGAGCTGGAGACGGCGACGTCGAGGACGTAGATCGCATTCGCCTGCTGATCTGATGCCCCTGGATCAGGAATTTTCTGCTTGGTGCGCGCAGTCGCTAATACCCCTCCGCCGAGCCGTGCACGCGTGGATCGGACGCGCCGTGTACGAGTCCGTTGCGCCGCAGGATCGATGCCGCGTAACCGAGATCGCCGGTCGACGATAGTGGCTGCACAGTGTAGCCCATCGCTCGGAGTGCGTCGAGCGTGGCGGTCGTGAGGCCGCCGTTCTCGTACTGCAGCGTGTCGGGGAGATGCTGGTGATGGACGCGGGGTGCGCGTACCGCCGTGCTGATGCCCATGTCGTAGTCGATCACATTCGACATGATCTGATACGTGGTCGTGATGATCGTCGGGCCGCCCTGGGCGCCGGTCACGAGCATCGGCTTGCCGTCGTCGCCGAGCACGATCGTCGGCGTCATCGATGACAGCATGCGCTTGCCCGGCGCAATCGCGTTCGCCTCGCCCTGCACCAGGCCGAACATGTTGGGACGCCCGGGCTCGGACGCAAAGTCGTCCATCTCATCGTTGAGCAGAAGTCCGGCGCCTGGGACAACAACGGCCGAGCCGAATCCTCCGTTGAGCGTCGTGGTGAGCGCTGCAGCGCCGCCCTGTCCGTCCATCACCGAGAAGTGCGTGGTCTGATGCTTTTCCAGCGGAGCGCTGCCGCCAATGTGAATACTCGCCGAAGGCGTTGCGCGTCCTTCCACGATCGATGCCGACAGCGAATCCGCGTATGCCTGCGAGAGTAGGCGGGCTCTCGGGATGTCGACGAAATCGGGATCGCCGAGAACCGAATTGCGAACCGCGAAGCCGCGACGCATCCCTTCCGCGAACAGGTTGATCTCTCGCGGCGAATGCCATCCCGCTGCGCGCATGTCGAAGCGAGACAGCTCGTGCGCGACGAGCGCCATGGTGATGCCGCCCGATGATGGCGGCGGCATCGAGATCACCTTGTGCCCGCGGTACGTGAACACGATCGGATCGCGCCACTTCGCCTCGTAGCCCGCCAGATCATGCTCGGTCATGATCCCGTGCCCGCGACGCATCTCCGCATCGATCAGCTCGGCCGTGCGCCCGGTATAGAATCCCTTTTTCCCATCCGCGGCGATGCGGCGCAGGACGGCGGCGAGATCGTGATCGCTCCAGCGCTCGCCCGCTCTGGGCACGCGGCCATGCGGCAGGAACAGCGCGGCCGAGGCGGGGAAGCGCGCGAGTCGCGCGCTGTCATCGTGAATCGCGTGCGAGAAGTCCGAGTCGACCACGAACCCCTGCTCGGCCAGCGCGATCGCTGGCGCGACGAGCTCCGGCCAGGGACGCGAGCCGAAGCGCTCGTGCGCTTCCCAGAGCCCCTCCACCGATCCCGGCACGCCCGCTGCGAGCAGACCCGTGATCGAGCGATCATCGGCGTGGCCGTTCGCGCCGATGTACATGTCTCGCGTGGCCGCCCCCGGCGCCTTCTCGCGGAAGTCGAGTGCCGCTTCGCGACCGTCGCCCATGTGCACCACGAGAAATCCGCCGCCTCCGAGATTGCCAGCACCGGGAAGCACGACCGCGAGCGCGAAGGCGGTCGCGATGGCCGCATCGACTGCGTTTCCACCATTGCGCAGCACCGTGGCGCCCACGTGAGTCGCAAGCGGAGCATCCGTCGCAACCATACCGTGTGCGGCCGTGATGCCCGTGTCGGTGATGGAGTACGGCCAGGACTCATGGAACGCGATCGTCTTCGACGCGACCGCTGCGGTGGAGTCGGGACCGTGCTCCGGCTTGGAGCAGCCGATCGCGGTCACACACGCGAACATGGAAAGGCAGGCAATGATGCGGCGCATGAAATCGTCGTCGAAAGGGGAAAGATCGAAACGCGAGCGGCGTCGCGTCCGTACCGCGCGATCAGTCTACCGACGCACGCGGCAGCTGTCTACCAACGAGAGCAGCAATCAGGGCCGCTGATCGGACGCAGGCGGCTCCATGCGCGAGAACGCGAGTAGCCCCGAGTCTATCTCCACGGGCACGTTCTCGCGATTGCGCCACGCGATGATCCCCACGATGAGCAGTACGGCAATCACGAGCGAGATCGCCAGCACATCCTCGTGACGACGAAGGCGGCCCAAAACGAGAACGGCCGTCGATCCGAAGATCCAGCCGATCGCCGTGAAGAGCGCGCCCCAGCTCCAGCAGCTGATCCCACTTCCAATGAGATAGTTCACCACCGGGATCTCCGCCGCGCCGCACGCGATCGGCAGCGGTATGCGCGCACCGTATGCGTAGCGCACCGCGATCGAGGCGCGCCAGGGATGTCGCCGAACGGACTTGAGCAGCTTCTCCATCGGTCCGATGAGCTTGGGCCAGCGAGCGGTGATCTTCAGTGCGCGCCAGCGGCCCAGCGCATAGAGCGCGATGTCCGCGCTCCAGCTTCCGAGTGCACACGCGGCCGCCGCCTGCACGACACCCAGATGGTGCTGGTGCGCCGCAAAACCCGCGAGCACCGGCGCCGCCTCCTCGGTGATGATGCTGGTCGCGCCGAGGGTGACGTACACCCAGAGGCGCGAGAGCATGCTGAGCACCGTCGGCGCGAGATGGGCGAAATGCGCGTGGTGCTGGTGCACGGGGCGCTACACCTCGCGGAGCGCCGTCATCGGCGTCTCGGAGAATACGTCGCGAGCGGCAAAGAGTCCCGTGACCACCGTCAGCAACATCGTCGCGGCAGCCACGGCTGCGAGCGAGAGCGGCGTCACCGCGAACGGCGTCTTGAAGATGAAGTGAACCGCAGCCCAGCCTCCGCCCACCGCGAGCAGGATTCCGGCAACGCTCCCGATCGCCCCGAGCAGCGCGTACTCCGTGAACAGCATGCGCACGACCTGCGAGCGCGTCGCGCCCAGCGTCTTGAGCAGCACGCTCTCGCGCACGCGCTGGCGTCTCGATGCGGCGATCGCGCTCACGAGCACGAGCACTCCCGTCACCACGCTGAACAGTGCCATGAAGCGCACGGCGAGCGAGACACGATCGAGAATCGTGCCCACGGCGTTCTCGATCAGCGTGAGATCGATAGTCGACACGTTCGGAAATCGCAGCACGGCATCGCGCTGCACCTTCGCCCGCGATGCGTCATCGTTCACGCGTGTGAGCATGACATAGGACTGGGGTGCCTCCCGCAAGGCCGCAGGCTGAAAGACCACGAAGAAATTCGGCTCGAAGCGCGTCCATTCCACCTCGCGAAGATTCGTGATGCGCGTGCGAATGCGAACACCTTGCACGTCCCACGTGATCGTATCGCCAACGGAGACGCCAAGCTCCTCCGCCAGACTCTGCTCGAGTGAGATCTCGAATACACCATCGGCATCCGGACCATCACTCGTCCACCATCGTCCCGCGGTCAGCTTCTCGCTCGACGCGATCGAATCGCGGTAACTCGACCGGTACTCCCGGCGCACCGCCCACGAGGGACGATTGGCCTCCGCGCCGCTGGCGCTCGTATCCCTGCGATCACCGCGCGCTCGAAGCGGCGGCTTGTGGCTCTGATATGCGGCAATGCGCATCGGCACGATCGGCACCTGCGACAGCACCGGAAGGTCGCGCGATCGGAGCAGGCTGTCGAGGGGCGCGGCCTGATCGGTCTGCACATCGAAGAAAGCGAGATTCGCGGCGGAGGCATTCGCGGCGGACGAAAGCTGCCGAAGCAGATTCCCCTGCACGACGGCGAGCGTGCCGAGCAGAAACGCGCCGAAACCGAGCGCCAGAACGACGGCGCGGGTCTGATTCCCAGGCCTGTCGACGTTCGTGATACCGTGTCGCACGATGAACGACCAGCGAAATCGCGCGAGCCGCCTCGCGAGGCGCGCACACACGATCGCAGCGACCCAGATCGCGCCGATCGCCGCGCTGACACCCGCGCTCATCCAGAGCCCCACCGTCGGGCTGTCCGCGCGCGCGATGCAGACCGAGACCACGGTGGCGGCGAGCACCAGCGCCGCGACGATGCGCGCCGGATCGCGCCAGGCGGAGCGCGAAGATCCCTGCGCACGGTCGTCGTCGCGACGGAGCACCTGCAACGGCGCGACGTTTCGCACGCCGAGCACGGGGCCGAGCGCGAACAGCACACCCACCCACGTGCCGAGCGCGAGCCCACTCAGCATCGGTCTCCACTCGAGCTGCGGAGCCACGTCCACCGGAATGAAGCTTCCGAGCACGTGCGGGAGCACGAGCTGCGCGCCCACGCCGAGCACCACGCCCATCAACGCGCCCGCGAGACCGAGCCCCGCTGCCTCGATCACGAACATCCACACCACCTGGCTCGCGCTCGCGCCCAGACAGCGCAGCACCGCGATCGCATCGATCTTCTCCGCCATGTATGCGCGGAGCGCACTGGCAACGCCCGTGCCGCCGAGCAGGAGCGCGATGAGTCCGACGAGGCCGAGAAATCGGCCGAGCTGCTCGATCGAGCGAGTGAGCGACCGCTCGGTATCGGCCACGGAGCGCGCGCGAACCTGCAACGAATCGAACAGCTCGCGATGCGACTTCACCAGCGCGTCGGCGTCCATCGAGGATGGAAGGCGAACGAGCGTTTCGTACTCCGCGCGGCTGCCGTACGTGAGCAGCTGGGTGGCGGCGAGATAGCGGTCGGGAATATAGACGCGCGGGCCGAGCGCCGACGCGACACCGACATCGCCCGGAACGTTGCGCAGCGTGGCGATGATCGCAAAGCGCTCGTAGCCGAGCGAGAGCGTGTCGCCGATCTTCGCGTCGAGCGCGATCAGCAGGGCCGAGTCGACGATGGCAAACGGGCCGCTCTGGAGCTCCTTCCATTTGTCGGACGGCGAGGTCTCGATCTTTCCGTAGAAAGGCGCACCCGGTCCCATCGCGCGCACCTGCACGAGCCGCGTGCCCTTGCCCCCGCCCGCGAGCGAGCCACCCACCGCCATTGATGAAAAGGTCGTGACTTGCGTTTCGGCCGCCCCACGCGCGCGCAGCGAGTCGAGCCACGCGAGCGCGGGCGCGGGAAGCGTGCGGCGCGCGCTCACCGAGAGGTCGGCGCCGAGGAGCGAGCGCGCCTGCACGTGAATCGAGCGGACGACGTCGGCCGAGTAGGAATCGACGGCGACGAGCGCGGCGACGCCGATCGCGATAGACGACATCGAGAGCACGAGACGTCGACGGGTGGTGCGAGTGTCGCGCCAGGCGAGAGCGGCGAGCGTGCGCCAAAGGTTCGTCGCGCGCGAAGTCACAGGAGTAGTCATGCGGCGCGCACGCGATCCTCGACGATGAGGCCATCGCTCAGGCGAATGACTCTCCGCGCGCGAGCGGCGAGCTCGGCGTCGTGCGTCACGATGACCACCGTCGTGTTCGCATCACGATTCAGCTGCTCGAGGAGCTCGACGATGTGAACCCCGGTCGCGTGATCGAGATTGCCGGTGGGCTCGTCGGCGAAGAGCACGCGCGGAGCGTTGACGAAGGCGCGCGCAATCGCGACGCGCTGCTGCTCGCCACCCGAAAGCCGACCCGGGTACTGGTGAGTGCGATTGGCGAGCCCGACGCGCGCGAGCAGATCGGTGGCGCGGGCGAGCGCATTGTCGTCGCCGCGAAGGTCGAGTGGAACGCGCACGTTCTCGAGTGCGGTGAGTGTGGGAATGAGTTGAAAGCTCTGGAACACGAACCCAACTTTCTCTCCACGCAGCCGCGCGCGCGCGTCTTCGCTCAGCCGAGCGAGATCTACACCGTCGAGCAGCACGGATCCTGCGCTCGGCGTGTCGAGTCCGGCGAGCAGGCCGAGCAGCGTCGTCTTGCCGCTGCCGGACGGTCCGACAATGGCGACGAACTCGCCGTCGGCGATCGTGAAGCTCACGTCGCGCAGCACGGTGATCGTTCGATCGCCGCTGGGAAATGATTTCGTCAACTCACGGGCAACGAGCATGTCGGCGAGAGCGGGAGTGGTGTGGAAGTGGGCGACGCTCGCGGTGCTCGCGGCGGCATGTAGTCGCGATGGATCGCGGCAGGAGAAGGCGGTGCGGGACAGTAGTCGGAGTGCTGGCGATTCGAGCATCGGTGTGGCTCGGGCGCCGGCGAAAGATGCGCGGAAAACCATCCTGTTTGTTGGAACGAGCCTCACCGCCGGCTACGGAATCGATCCGCAGCAGGCATATCCCGCACTCATTCAGCGCCGGCTCGACTCGCTTGGGCTCAACTATGAGGCGGTGAACGCCGGTGTGAGCGGGGAGACGTCGTCGGGAGCGGTGCATCGCATGCCCTGGCTCATGAAGCAGCCGTTCGACGTGTTCGTTCTGGAAACCGGTGCGAACGATGGGTTGCGCGGCCTGCCGATCGATTCCCTTCGCGCGAACATCCAGCACATCCTGGACGACGTCAAGCGCACCCACCCTCAGGCGAAGATTCTGTTGATCGGGATGGAGGCGCTGCCGAACATGGGGCGCAGCTACGTCACCGGATTTCGGAGCGTGTACGCGGACCTTGCACGAAAGAACGGCGTGAGCTTTCTGCCGTTTCTGCTCAGGGGCGTTGCTGGCGTAGACACGCTCAATCAGCAGGACATGGTGCATCCGAATCCGCGCGGCGCGGCGATCATCGCCGAGACGGTGTGGGGAACGCTGCGCGGCATGCTCGACCAGAGCGCGAAGACGCGTGCTTGACTGACCGCCCTAAGCGACGTAAATTCAAAGGCTGAAACGTTTTGCGTCATTGAGCGATCGGCGGGACGCCCTGCTGGTCGCATTCATTTCTCTGTTATCGACCATGGCAATTCCGGCAACGCAAATCCGCCGCGGGATGGTAATCGTCTTCGAGGGCGATCCGTGTCGCATCACCGAGTTCCGTCACCACACGCCCGGCAATCTGCGCGCGATGGTGCAGGCGAAGCTCAAGAATCTCCGTTCCGGCTCGAACTTCGAGCATCGCTTCCGCGCGGCGGACACGATCACGAAGGCCTCGCTGGAAACGCACAACCTGGAGTTTCTCTATCAGGGTGGCGACACGTACCACTTCATGAACACCGAGAACTACGACCAGCTGGAGATGGACTCCGAAACGCTGGGCGACGGTGCGCAGTGGATGCAGCCTGGCATGAAGATCGTCGCCGAGTATTACAACGGGCGCCCAATCGCGATCGATCTGCCGAATGCGATCGAGCTCGAGATCGTCGAGACGGCGCCGGTGATGAAGTCGGCCACGAAAAATGCGTCCTCCAAGCCGGCGAAGCTCGAGAACGGTGTGAGCGTGAACGTGCCGGAATTCATCAGCTCGGGTGAGCGCATTCGCGTGAATCCGAACACGGGTGAGTATCTCGATCGGGCGAAGTGAGGCGACTGATTTACCGCAGAGGACGCAGAGGCTTCCGAGGGTAGACTGCACCGCTTGAAGAGAATCGCACTAAAAGAATACTTCCTTTGAATGTGCGAGAAATTCGGCGTCCATCGCTCGGGATAGTGAGTCAAGATCCTTGTCCG